>JBGSUF010000084.1:0-21036 GCA_041736285.1 Hyphomonadaceae bacterium
CTGCTCCTCAAGGTCGGGGCGACCACCGCCGCCGCCGCCCTGACCGCCGCCCGTTCCGCCCGGACGATTCCACGGCGATGGACCGCCATTGTTTCCGCCGCCCGAACCTCCAGCGCCCCAGGGGCCTTTGCCGCCCGAGCCGCCATTCTCGTCATTCCATGGCATGTTGCCTTAACCCTTCCGTTCGGCCCGTCGCGGGCCTGACTGAACTTTCTCTTGGGATCATATGTGCATGCTGGTCGGCCCTGTTCAAGCACAACCGGACAAAGCGCGGGCAGCTTGTGGCATTCCCGCTTGCAACGCGGCCCGTTAACCCGGCATCCTGAGACCTCAACAGGAGGCAAGACCATGGAAGCCATGCCCCGGATCTGGCAGATCACCGCCAAGGGCAACATCGTCAACCGTGCGCGCGAGACGCCGCTTCCCGCGCCGGTTCTCGAACTCGCTCATGAAGTGGTCGACTTTGCGATGGAGCGATTCGCCGAGCGCCTGCACAGCGTCTACCTGACCGGTGATGCGACGTGGGACTGGCCGTCGCCGGCGATTTTCCGCATCGTCCTGCGCGAGCGCCATGTTGGCGGCGTCCATGTCGAGCCGAACGAAATCCTCCGGTTGCAGATGCGCAGTGGCTATCATTGTGACGAACCGGTCGAGATTCTCCTGCACGGGTGGGATGAGGTAGAGCCGCTGCCGGCCGAGCGTCTGTCGCGGCTTCAGGTCCGGCTAGCAGCAAATTCGCGCTGCCTTGCGGGGGCTGATCTGGCGCGCCAGGTCGGGCCGATCGCGCCGGATGCGGTGCTCGCCGAAAGCCTGATTTCCGACTATCTGCCGTTCATTCTCCGGATGGAATCGCTTGCGCCGCAGGTCGCCAATCGTCAGCGCCTGCGCGAATTGTCCCGCGCGGTGGCGCTGCGCACCCTCGAGACCGCTTTCGCCCTCGTGATGCACGAGGAGGAGGTCTACACCGAGTGCGTGGACATGATGGCCGGCTTTGCGGCGCTGCACTGGCCGGAACGTCGCCGGTCGATCTCGATGGCCGAGCGGATCGCCCGAGATGGCGTCGATCTGTCGCTGGAGCTTTCGTCCTTCATCGACCACCATACACGCTGGGTCACCGACGCCGTGCGCGAGCGACTGGCCCGGGTCTGAGCCGGGCTGGCGAGCATCCGGGCCGTCACTTGAAAGCGCAGAAGCTGCGCAACACGAAACAGCTGGTGTCGCGCTCGGAGCAGGCCAGCACCGCGTCGACACGGGCATGGTCGGAGCGCATGGCCTGCGCCGTGCCGAGGCCGCCGCCATCACCCTTCGCGATCGCAAAGCAGCCCTCGAAGCTGGCGACGATCACGCAGTCCTCGCCGCACAGCGAGAGGGCTTCGTCGCGCGCGGTGGCTTCGTCTCCTGCGCCCTGCGCTTCCCCGCTGCGCAGACCGTCGAAACTGCGAGCATAGGCGCCCCATGCGGCAAAGTCACGATTGCGCACGAGGATGCCGCAGTGCGGATAAAGCGCGTCACGCCCGGCCATATCGTCCCATGTGAGCCCGCGCTGCCAGCGCCCCGGCCCCTGCACATCCTGTCCGACCAGCACTGCAGCGGGCTGGATCATCGGTGATACGCTGAGGCCGGCCTCGGGTGCGCGGCAGTCGATCACGAGGCGGTCGCCGGGGTCGTCATTGCTGTCGAGATTGAAGCGCGCATTGTCATCGGGATGGCCAAGGCCGAGGGCATGACCGATCTCGTGCAAGGCGAGCGACGGGAAGTGGCCGCAGTCGGGCCGGGCCTGTGCGATGCTGATGTAGTAACAGCGCGCTGCATTGAAGCGCACGTCGGCGCTTTCAATCCGCCCCACCTCACCGGCAAGCACCTGCCCATTGGTCAGGACAAGCCCGGATGCCGGCCGCTCGAAGAAGATGGTGTAGCCTGTGATCCGGCCATTGCGGAACGGCCCGAACTCATCAGGCCCGGCGCCGAAAAAGTCGATTTCCGCCCCCTGCCGGTTGATCCCGCCCGGACCGACCGGCAGCGATGTTGCGACCGCGTCGCTGACATCCGTGAAGCGCACCAGCGGATGGCCCTCCGACCAGAGGCCCAGCGCGCCGGTGATCTCCGCCCTGATCGCCGCGCAGTCTGATCCATCAATGAAACGCAGATTGCAGACGCTGTCGTCGATGGCGTATTCCAGCCCGCCGCCAAGCCCGCGCTCGCCGCTGACGACAAGGCTCGACGCGCTGAGCCCCCAACGCGGCGCACGCATCAGGTTGTCGATGGCATCAAGACCCCCGCCGCGCGGCCCCTCGACAACGAAGGCTTCAGCCGCACGCGGGCCTGGAAGCAGACACGCGGCAATCAGAATCAGCGATGCGACGAGATTGCGGCGTGTGATCATGCGGTTATTTTGACCCCTGGCCCGCTGGGGATCAACCTGTGCGCTGCAGCGTCCTGATCACGAAATCGTACTCATTCCGGTCGTCCGCCTTGTGGGCGGTGCGCGCGATCTCCGTCCACGCCGTCTCGTCAAAGCCGCCGAACGTCACGTCGCCGTCAACCTCGACATACACGTCGGTCAGATGGATCCGGTCGGCAAAGGGCATGGCCGCGGCATAGATTTGCGCGCCGCCGATGACGAACACGTCGCTGCGGCCTGCACGGGTCGCCATGGCGCGGGCCACCGGAAGCGCGGAACCGAGCGAGGAAAACACCCGAGCACCCTCCGCCACATAATTCCAGTCGCGTGAGATCACGATGTTTTCCCGGCCGGGAAGTGGCTGCTTCGGCAGGCTCTCCCAGGTCTTGCGCCCCATGACGATGGGCGAACCCATGGTGATGTCGCGAAAATGCCGCAGGTCAGCCGAGAGTGACCAGGGAAGCTGGCCTTTGTTGCCGATGACATTATTTGTCGACCTTGCAACAATGAGGCTGACGCGCGGGAGTCCATCGGCCAAAGACAATTCATTCCCTCCCGTGCTGTCCGCATGCGGAACAACATGTCTTGCTGTGACAGCAGGGTCGCTGTGCCACTTGCTGGCCTTGAAATACAATTTACGACGAATTTCACAACCTCACGGCGGCAAACTTTCTGGCAAAACCCGGTTGTGAGCGAATTACTCAGGGGCGACCATGGACATTCTCGGAGAATTGATCGGCGCGATTTCATATCGGGACCCGTCACACCTGCCATTCGTTCTGGCAGGATACATCGCGACTTCATTGCTGATATTGAAGTTGGGCGGTCGCTCATGGGCTTTCATCTACGTGGTGATGATCCCGTTTCTCAACTGGTCCTTCGGAAAGGGCCAGATGATCGAGGTGGATATTACGCAAGTCTTCGGCTTCATCGGGGAGAAAGTCGTCTTCCAGCCACTCACCCTCGTGACAGGACTTGTCTTTGTGGTCCGCGACTTCGTGCAGCGGGAAATGGGCCACCGGGTGTTGATCCTGATGGCGCTGGCTGTTGCGTGGTCTTTCTACTATTCTTGGCCGGTCATCGCTCTGGCTTCCGCGCTGGCCTTTGCGATCTCTGAGACGGTGGACTGGCTGCTCTTCACTTTCACCAGGTTCCGCCTGTCCACGCGCATCCTGCTTTCGAGCGCGGCAGCGGCGCCGATCGACACCACGGTCTTCCTCTATGGCGCCGATCTGGCCCGGCAATGGGCCAACGGTGAACCCGCCGGCAACACGCTGACGCTGGCCAACTGGATATTCTTCATCGTCGGCAAGATGGTGGGGGCTGTGGTGGTTTCGGCAATGATTCGCCGACGCGAGGAACGCGGGCTGATCGACCCGGCAGCGGCCTGAGCCTCTGGGCCGGTCCGGGCCGCGACACAACGCCCCTTGCCATTTCAACACGTAACTTTAGCGTCCGCACAATCGGGCAATGCTTGGAGTGATCACGATGTCAGACGACCACAAAGACTACGCCGCGATCACGGCGGGAATAAATTCCGGCCTGTCCGGACTGCGCAAGGAGATCGCCGAGACGCTGACCAACTTCTCGCAGATGGCGCGCGCGGCGACAGCCGAGGGCGAACTGAGCAAGAAGACCAAGGAACTCATCGCGTTGGCTATCGGTGTCTCGACGCGGTGTGACGGATGCATCGGCTTTCACACGCAGGCACTTGCAAGGCTCGGCGCGACCGACGGGGAAGTTGCCGAAACGCTCGGCATGGCCGTCTACATGGGCGGCGGTCCATCGCTGATGTATGCGGCGGACGCTTGGAAAGCATGGCAGCAGGCCACCCACAAGGACTGAGCCCCCAATTCCCGAGGCCCCGGCACAAGCCGTCAGTCCGTGGCGGCAGGCGGCACGCGCCCACCGCCACGGCAAGCGGTTCAGTCTTCCAGCGTCAGCAGTTTCTGGCGGAACATCAGGCCGGCAAGGCCCGCACCCACGAGCGGCGCGACGATGAACAGCCAGAGCTGCGACAGGGCGGCGCCCTGAGCGAAGATGGCGGGGCCGAAGCTGCGGGCCGGATTGACCGACACGCCCGTCACCTGAATGCCGACAATGTGGATCACCACCAGCGTCAGGCCGATGGCGAGACCCGCCAGCATGCCCGGCGCGCCCGATTGGGTGGCCCCCAGAATGACGACGAGGAAGAGGAAGGTCGCGACGACCTCGAAGACGAGGGCGGAGACCAGACCATAGCCACCGAGATAGTCCGCGCCAAAGCCGTTCGAGCCGAGCGCATATGGCCCCATCTCGAAGCCGGACTGGCCGGACGCGATCAGATAGAGCACCCCTGCACCCGCCACCGCGCCGACGAATTGTGCGCCCCAGTACTGAAGCATTTCCGGGAGCGTCATCCGCCCGGCAAGGAACGCGCCGAATGAAACGGCCGGATTGACATGGCAGCCGGAGACCGGGCCGATGCCGTAAGCCATCGCCACGATGGCGAGACCGAAGGCGAACGATATTCCAAGCTGGCCGACGACGCCGCCGGCAAGCACAGCCGCGCCGCAACCAAACAGCACAAGCGTAAAGGTGCCGATGAATTCGGCGATCAGTTTCTTCATGTTGAGCCCTCCCAAGGCAAAGCCCGCTCCCCCGAGCGTGGCTTGCATGACTATCCCATCATGCACGTGTCACGCGCAATGCGAATGTTCACATGGGGAATGTTCCGGCCCCTCACCACAAGCGCGTTGGCCCAGGTGCGTCACCTCAAGCGGGACACGCCCGCCGAAGCCCCCCGGACCGGGACGTCACACGGCAACGGGCGCCTTGATGTGGGGATAGGGCTCATAGCCGAGGAGACTGAAATCCTCATAAACCCAGTCGAAAATGTCGGTCCGATCAGGGTTGAGCTGCATGGTCGGCAACGCCCTCGGCGTGCGCGTGAGCTGCAACCGGGCCTGATCGAGGTGATTGAGATAGAGGTGGGCATCGCCGAGCGTGTGCACGAAATGGCCGGGTTTCAGCCCGGTCACCTGCGCCATCATCATGGTCAGGAGGGCATAGGATGCGATGTTGAACGGCACGCCGAGGAAGACATCGGCCGAGCGCTGGTAAAGCTGGCAGTTCAGCCTCCCCTCCCCGACATGAAACTGGAACAGGCAGTGGCAGGGCGGCAGCGCCATGTCGTCAACATCGGCGGGATTCCAGGCCGAGACGATGTGACGGCGCGAGTGGGGATTGGTCCGGATGGCGTGCTGCACCTTCGCGATCTGGTCGATCACCCGCCCGTCCGGCGCCGCCCACGAGCGCCACTGGCGACCGTAGACCGGGCCGAGATCGCCGTTCTCGTCGGCCCACTCATCCCAGATCGACACCCCATTTTCCTTAAGCCATGCAATGTTGGTGTCACCGCGAAGGAACCAGAGAAGTTCGACAATGATGGAGCGCAGATGGAGCTTCTTGGTCGTCAGCGCCGGAAATCCGTCAGACAGGTCAAAGCGCAACTGCCGGCCGAACACGCCGAGCGTGCCCGTGCCCGTGCGGTCGGTGCGGGTCTCGCCGTTCTGGAGAATGTCGGACATGAGGTCATGATAGTTCTGCATGGCGGAAAAGCTCCTCTGCCCTCTGTATCCCGCGACTCGGCAGGCGGGGGCAAGACCGGTGGATGCGCGCCGTCATGGTAACCCGAATCTCAACGCGCTCGGCGCAAATGCCCGCGCACAATTGAACAGCAAGCAATGATTTTGTTTTAGAAATCCGGGAAGGCGCGAAGTGCGCCGACTGTTTCTTTTGGTTGAGGTCACTCGCATGCTCATATCGGGAATGAAAAACCTGTCGGGGTCGTTCCGGCGCTGGCTTGCCGATGCGCGTGCCAACGTGGCCGTGATCACCGCCCTGTCACTCATCCCCGTCGCGACAATCACCGGCCTCGCGATGGATTTCCAGACCTACGAAAGTCAGCGCGTGAAGGTCCAGAACGCTCTGGACGCCACGGCGCTGTCAGCGTCCCGCATGCGGCAAGCGCAAAGCAGCCTGACGACCGTCAGGGCGCAGTCGCAGACATTCTTCGCCGAATCCATCGAGTCGAACCAGCTGTCTGCGGTTTGCGATCCTGCGACGGTTACCTTCCCCCAAGGCACCGAGGACACGGTGGTCACGGTGGTCTGTCGGCAGTCGGCCATTTTCGGCGGGCTGCTGGGCCGGGACGAGTACCAGTTCGAGGTCGAGTCGACGGCGACGTTCGGCATCGGTCTCCTGGACGTCATCTTCGTGTTCGACAGCTCCGGTTCAATGGACGGTCAACGGCTCACCGATCTCAAGGCGGCAGCACAAGTTGCCGTCACCCAGATCCTGCCGACAGACCAGACCATTCGTGACCGCGGCGACATCCGGATCGGCATGGTGGCCTACAACCACATGGTCAATGCCGGCGACCTGTTCGAAGATGTGGTGCAAAAGACCACCTACACTGCGGTCAGCTACGGCAATGGCCGCTGGATTTTCAACCCGGACTGGGACATCGAATACTGCACCTCCTATCGGCGGTCGGGTGGTCGGTGGCAATACTTCTGCTACCGCGAGACATTCGTGGAAGTGGCGCTGAACCATTCGTGCGTCTATGAACGCGGCGGCACGGCAGCCTTCGATGAAAGACTGCCCGCAGATAATCGCTGGCTGACAGCCGGTGGCGCGTATGACGACGACTGCCCGCCAAGCGAGCCGCTCCCGCTGACCACCAATCCCGCAACCCTGACCAGCTACATCACCAATCTGACGGCGGATGGCGGCACGGCTGGCCATCAGGGCGTGGCATGGGGCTGGTATCTGCTGTCGCCGGACTGGGCTCCTCTGTTGCCCACAGAATCCCAGCCGCGAGCCTACGATACGCCCGACTATGTCAAGGTCATGATCATGATGACCGACGGAAGCTTCAACTCGGCCTACCACAATGGCCAGGGCAATTCGACCAATCAGGCCAAGGACCTGTGCGACGCTGCCAAGGCCAAGGGCGTTGTCATCTACACGGTCGCCTTCCAGGCTCCAGAGGCGGGTCAGGAAGTTCTGGCCTACTGCGCCTCACGTGACGAGTTCTCGTTCCGGCCCGACAACGGCCAGCAGCTTGAGGAAGCCTATCGCAACATTGCCGGGTCCATCTCTGACTTGCGCATCAAGAGCTGATCGTCGCCGCAAGGCACCGATTGCCAACAAGCCGACAGGGGCCGGGGATCAGTCTCCGGCCCCTTTCTCATCGTCCTCGGTTCGGCCCTGCTCAGCGCCGTGATGGACCTGCAGCGCCAACAGCATGGCCTTGCCGATCGGCAGCATCAACAGACAGAACGCCACCAGCCCTGCCATCAGCACCGCCATCACCAGCAGCTTTGCCAGAAGCGTGATCTTGGTCAGTGGAATCAGAAAGAAGAACGGCGCAAAAAGGATCAGCGAGACAAAGCCGACAAAGAAAGCCGGGCCATCGCCCGTGTCGCCCCGGCTGAAATCCTGCCCACACACATCGCAGGACGGCTTCAGCTTCAGATAGGCCGAGAACACCCTTCCCTCGCCGCAGCGTGGACACCGGCGGCGCAGTCCCGCCATCACAGGTGACGGCCGCTTCCATCTCGATTCGGTGGGTGTCTTCTCGTCCATGTTCCGGATTTCCTGTGCATCTGTCTGGCTCTGGCCGCTCTTGCGCAGCCCGGCGACGGCCTCACCACTTTAGGGCTTCAACCGCGCGCCAAACATCCCTATATTGGTCGTGTCCGCAAGGACTATGGCAATAAACGTGCGTGCAATAAGCGGATCGGACCCGGGGGCGGTACCCGGCGGCTTCACCATATCTCACCGGTCATTGGGCGGAATGGTTGAGGGGCCGAAACAGGATCGACGGACGTCTAAAGACGATACTTTTGCCCGGCTGAGCTCCGACAGAAGCTCATATCAGTAGTTGCCAATGACAACTTTGCTGAAGGTCAAGCTCTCGCTGCGTAACGCGGCGCGGGTTTAACCGCACTTAACTCCTGGGGTGTCAGACCCCCAGGCGGGGCCAGAGGGGGCCTGGCAACAGAACCCCTCACCTCCCTCTCCCCAGCACTTTCTCTCCCCTTACTTCGTCCTCCACGGCCGGCTCCTCGGCACAAAACAATTGGACTTGCGCGCCAACGCGACCCTTTGATACCGTGTCTTTTTTGGGGGTAGAAACGGGTGTCGGAGCCTCAGCACGCTTCATCGACCGATGAGCAGCAGAACAAAAGCATCGATAAGCTGACTCGGCGGATTGATGTTCTGTCGCTCGGCCAGCTTCTGCTCGGTGTGGCTGCCTTTATGGTATCCGGCGCTGCGCTCTGGGCATCGTTCACTCAGGCCGATGCAACCCGCCAGATGCAATACTCCAGCGCATTACCAGTCATTCAGCTGGACTTTTCGATGGAGCCTCTCGACAAGAAAACCTATAACGGACGCATCTCGGTTGCGAATGTCGGGGTCGGTGTCGCACGGATAAAATCGTGGTCCGTTGAAGCAAACGGTGAAAGCCTTTCGCCCGGAACTTTCGAGGCAAGCTTGCCGCCGGTCGCTGTGGTGACGAACTTCGGTGGCGCCTCTATGGAAAATCGCAGTCTCGCCCCCGGCTCGGCAATCAACGCATTCACCTTTCAACTGTCCGCAGAGTCCGTTTCGCCTATGATACAGGCCTTCGGCGCGCAGGAGACCCGAATAGAAATGAACATCTGCTATTGCTCTGTGTTCGACCAATGCTGGACGGCCCGGCAAAAGGTGGGTCAAGAGAATTCAAGCGCGGAACCTGTCAAGACTTGCACGACTGCGGCGGAGACGTCAGCGCCAGAATAGTTTCCCCGCTGAGCCGCGCCGAGGCTGCCGAACGCCATTCTCCGGCCGCCCCGTCCCCGGCGCGCGCAGTGTTCCAGGTTTCGGAGCAGTCCTCCGGTCGCCTTCGCCGCGGTTTCCAGGCTGCGGTTTCCGGGCTGCGGTCAGATCAGTCCCTTGGACTTGAAGCTCACCGTCCCGTCACGCCCGACGATCAGGTGATCGTGCACGTTGATGTCCAGAGCCGTCAGCGCGTCGATAATATCGCGCGTCATGTCGATGTCGGCGCGTGAGGGACTTGGATCGCCCGACGGGTGATTGTGCACGAGGATCACCGAGGAAGCCGCCCACTCCAGCGCCCGGCGCGCGATCTCGCGCGGATACACCGGCGCTTGATCGACAGTCCCCGCGCCAAGCACCTCGTCGCCGAGTATCTGGTTCTTGCGATCCAGAAAGATCACACGAAACTGCTCGCGCGAGGCATGTTGCATACTGACCCGCAGATAGGTCAGAAGCGCCGACCATGACGACAGCACTGACCGCTTGGTGATCGCCTCGCGCGCCGCCCGCACCTGTATCTCGCCGACCGCGCGAAGGTAGGCTGCAACCGTCTCCCCCACGCCCTTGACCCGTCGCAATTCGATGGTCTCCGCGCTCATCACCGCCGAAATCGACCCGAAGCGCGCCAGCAGCGCCTTGGCAATGGGCTTCACGTCCTGGCGCGGAATGAAGGCAAACAGCAGCGTTTCGAGAAGTTCATAATCCTCCAGTGCCTCGGCCCCGCGTTGAACGAGCTTGCTGCGCAAACGGTCGCGGTGGCCAAGATAGTGCGGCGCATCGCCTTCACCCTGATCGCCGCCGCCTTGTGCCATATGATTGTGTTCAGCCCGCCGAAACGGCCGACTTGTAGGGCTCGTGCAGGCCGGCCGGAGACGTCGTGAAGATCTCCACGCCGGTTTCGGTGACCCCGACCGAATGCTCAAATTGCGCCGAAAGCTGCCGGTCGCGCGTGACCGCTGTCCAGCCATCCGGAAGGATGGCGCAATCGGCCCGGCCAATATTCAGCATCGGCTCGATGGTGAAGAACATTCCAGGCTCCATCACGGGGCTGGCGAGATAGTCCCTCTCCTCGCGGGCCGGATCGCGGGCGGCCCTCCAGGCGTGGACGACATTGGGTTCGTCGTGGAAGATTTCGCCGAGACCGTGGCCGCAAAAATCCTCCACCACGGACAATCTGTTGCGGTCGGCGACAGACTGAATCGCGCGCGAAATGTCGGCGAAACGCGCGCCGGGGCGCACCGTTTCCACCGCCGCCATCATGGCCTGGTAGGTGATTTCCATCAGGCGTTCGGCCTTGCGCCTGACTGGTCCGACTGCATACATGCGCGAATTGTCGCCATGCCATCCGTCAGCGATCAGTGTGACGTCGATATTCAGAATATCGCCCGGTTTCAGGGCTTTGGCCGCCGGCATGCCGTGGCAGACGACATGATTGAGCGATATGCAGGACGAGTAGCGATACCCGCGATAATTCAGCGTCGCCGGCACTGCGCCATGGTCAAAGGCAAATTCACGGACGAGCCGGTCAAGCGTCTGCGTCTCGACCCCCTCGCGCACCTCGTCGGCGAGCATGTCGAGTGTCCGGGCGGCGAGGTCGCCAGCCTTGCGCATGCCCTCAAACCCCTCCGGGCCATGTCGCCGAATCTGGCTCCCACGCGTGAGGAACTGGTCGTCTCGGATGTCGTCCATGCGAGGTCTTCCTGAGATTTGTCTCGGTTCAGTCCTCAATATAGGCCGTTCGGCCGGATATCTGAAGTCCAAATGCCGCGCGCTGCCGACAGTCGGTCGATTTCATCCGCCCGTCTGTCGTTTCTCTTCTGCCGAATGCCTTCAAGCTTCCGGCTTTCCGCGCCCGCCGCGTTCGCCTTCGGTGCCCGTGGCCCGAAGACCGTGTCCACGGCCAAAAGTCGGCGAACATGGCCCGGAGCTTTCCCGATCTCCCGGATGGCGATCAACGTCGCGCGGGGGGCGTGATGTCCGAAGCCGCGATCGCCAACGAAAACCCCCGCACCATTGCTGGCGCGGGGGCATATTCATTCGTCATTCGCTCTATTCTGGAGCGAGTGTTCGAAATCAGTTCGAGGACACGCCGAGAGCGGCCACGGTGTCGACGGTCAGGTAGCCGACCGGCAGACCGTTGGCGCGCTGGAAGGCTTCCATGGCGCGCAGGGTCTGCGGGCCGAACGTGCCGTCGGACGGGTTCTCATAACCCTTCTCCGTGAGCGCGCGCTGGATCTGAGCGATCCGGGCCGGCGAGGTGTTGGTGTCGCAGAGCACTTCGCGCCACTGCAGACCACCGGCATCGGTCACAACGCGCTTTTCAACGGTGCGGTAGGTAGCCGGGATCACGATGGTCTCCTCACGTGCGGCGGTGACGAGCTTGCGCACTTCGACGGTGGAGTACTCAGCCGGGATCACGCGCTCGACGACGCGCGGCGGCTGGGCAACGACCTGCTTGGACACGGTGCGGGTGACGGCCGGGATGATGCGGCTGTCGGTGCGCTCGGCGGTAACGATCCGCGTGCGGGTGACGGTGTCATACTGAGCCGGAACTTCGACGCGGCAGAGCAGTTCACCGGTTGCGACTTCGCCGCCAAGCGACACGTCGGTGGTGCCGGTGCCGGCAGCGCCACGGCCGAACAGGCCCGAACCCGGCTTCCAGGTGGTGTAGGCCGGACGGATGAGAACCTGCTCGGAGTAGGTTTCGAACTGGGCCGGAACAACCATGGTCTCGGTGCGCTCGGGCTCGACGACGACGGTTTCGGTCACGGTCTCGTAGACAGCCGGAACGACTTCAAAAGTCATGGATTCCTGCTTGACGAGGACCTGCTCGGTCACGGTCTCGTAGGTCGCCGGGATCAGCTTGATTTCCATGCTTTCCGGACGGTCGACAACCTGCTCGACGGCAACTTCCGTGGTTTCCGGAATCAGGACGCGGGCGAAGCACTCACCCGGCTCGGCGCTCGGCGGCATGTCGGCCGACGCGTTGAATTGGGCGTGGGACACACCGGCGAAAGCCATCGCCGCCGCGGTCACAAACAGCATTTTCTTCGACATTCAAATCTCCCCTTCGTCGTGGCGCAACATGCACCACGAACTGTTGCCAGACGGTACGGCGAACGCCGCTCCATCGTAATATAACAGGCCGGAGGCCCCCGGTCCCACGCGGTTTATACACCTTCTTAACCTTTTGTCATGGGCCAAGTGCAGCATCATGTTTTCTTAAATGATGATCCGGCTTTCATTTCGCGTGCCGCCAATCCGCCGACGGTCCGCTTCCTGTCGGCCGCAATGGTTGTGTACGGATGACTGACGTTCGCCTGCCGCGAAGGGTCGGCTTCCTTGACCTTTCGGTCGGCCCGCGACATGACGGCTGCAGATGAGCCCACCCTCCGCCAGCCGGAAGAAACCCATGATCGAACGCTACGCACGCCCGGAAATGACCGCCATCTGGGCCGCCGAATCGAAATACGCAATCTGGCTGGAAATCGAAACGCTCGCCGCCGAAGCCATGGCGCGGCTCGGCCAGATCCCCGCCGATGTGCCCGCCATCGTGCGGCAGAATGCCGCATTTGACGTGGCGCGAATCGACGAGATCGAGCGTGAGGTCAAGCATGATGTCATCGCCTTCCTGACCAACGTGGCTGAGCATGTCGGCCCGGCCGCACGCTTTCTCCACATGGGGCTGACGTCGTCGGACGTTCTGGACACATGCCTCTCGGTGCAACTCGTGCGGGCGGCAGACCTGATTGATGCGGGGCTGGTGCGCCTGCTGGACGCCCTTGAGAAGCGGGCCCGGGAACACAGGATGACCGTCACCATCGGGCGCAGCCATGGCATCCATGCCGAACCGACCACTTTCGGTGTCAAGCTGGCCGGCCACCATGCCGAATTTCAGCGCGCGCGCGCACGCCTGCGCGCCGCCCGCCAGGACATCTCCACCTGCGCGCTGTCCGGCGCGGTCGGCACATTCGCCAACATCGACCCGCGCATCGAGGCCTATGTCGCCGAGCGGCTTGGCCTGCAGCCCGAGCCTGTCTCCACGCAGGTCATTCCGCGTGACCGGCATGCGATGTTCTTCGCCGTTCTGGGTGTGATCGCGTCGTCGGTGGAGCGCCTCGCCACGGAGATCCGTCATCTTCAGCGCACCGAAGTGCTGGAGGCGGAGGAATTTTTCTCGCCCGGCCAGAAGGGCTCCTCGGCCATGCCGCACAAGCGCAATCCGGTGCTGACGGAAAACCTGACCGGGCTCGCCCGCCTCGTCCGTTCGGCCGTTGTGCCGGCGCTGGAAAACGTTGCGCTGTGGCATGAGCGCGACATTTCCCATTCCAGCGTCGAGCGCGGGATTGGACCGGACGCGACCGTGCATCTGGACTTTGCGGTCCACCGCCTCGCAGGGGTGATCGAAAACCTGCTCGTCTATCCGGCCAACATGCAGGCCAATCTCGAACGGCTCGGCGGGCTGCACAATTCGCAGCGTGTGCTGCTGGCGCTGATCGATGCAGGCGTCTCGCGCGAGGCTGCCTATAGCCTCGTCCAGCGCAATGCGATGAAGACCTGGCGCGGGGAAGGCGCCTTCCTCGCGCATCTTGTGGCCGACCCCGAAGTCACCGGGCATATCGGGGCCGAAACGCTCGAAACCCTGTTCGACATCGACTACCACCTCGCCCATGTCGACACGATTTTCGCACGCGTCTTTGGCCCCGGCGCGGACTGATCGTCCCGCCACCGAACGGGCGGTCCTCCGGATCAGCCGCCCGATCACGGCAAGACACACGGCCGTCAGCAGGGATATGATCTGGCCCGGCCGCTGCCGGTCTCGCACGCGCTGCATTTGCCTATCCCCCCGGACGATGTTCTGAACCACCCTGCGCTCCCCCTTTGAGAGAACACATTCGGAACAAAAGAACAAGAGGTGAATATCAACGCGCCGCCGATTTGTTATCTAACCGCCTCTCGCTGACCGTCAAAGCTGGCGGCGACACGGAGGACAAACGCACGGGCCGGCCTTGCGGCGCCGGGCCCGTGCGTCATTCAGGGCCCTAGCCGCGACCCGTGACCGGCGTGATGGCAGCGCGCTTTTCGCGTTCGAGCTTGGCGGTCATTTCGTCGAGCTTGGCAATCACCGCGTCGGCCGATCCATTTGTGCGATCGAGCACGGAAAGGAGTTGCGCCCGCTGTTCAATGGCCAGCCAGATGAGGTTGCCGTCAATGTCGAGCGCGACGTCGACGACCTGCATTTCCCCGTCGCGGTTCATGACCCGCCACAGGACACGCATGGCACGCCCGTCGCCGCGGCGGATGATGCTTTCAACAACCGCGTCATCGGGGGAGCGGTTGGTTGAGCCGGTGACATTGAGTTCCTCGCCGCGATATTCGTCCAGGCGCACCTCATAGACCGCCAGCGCATAGCGCCGGAACGTATTCTCGAAGGTCGACAATTCTTCCGGCGTGAAGCGGCGGGCATATTTGCCGATCACGAAACGCGCCACCGAATTGATGTCTGTGAACTCTTCCATGTAGGCGGCAAAGGTCTCGGTGCGCGCGTCTGTGTCGAGCATCTCGTCATTGAGGGAGTTGAGGACACGCTGACCGTTTTCGCGCACGAATTCTTCCTTCGCCGGGTCGGCAAAGGCCGTTCCCGCCAAGAGGGCCGCACCGACGGCCGAAAAAATAAGGGTTCGCAGTCTCATGGGATATTTCCTTGTCCTTCAATCATGCTGACAGTCTGGCCCGGGCAAGCTGAACCGGTTGCAACGGTGGACCGGATAGTTCGAAATTGTGTCTTTACCGTGGAAACCGACCCTGCATCCTCGCCCAACCGGCACGCTTCAAGGTCGCCATTCGTTTGGGCAACCGCCCTGTTCACATGTACGCTAAACCCGCTCCGATGGTTTCGGCGGGTTCGGTAAAACTATTCTTCAGCGCCGTCTTCTGCCGGTGAATCATCGGTGTCGAAGGTGTCGAAATCGGGAAGATCGGCGTAGGGATCGGCGTCGGCCTGCTGTAGGCCGTCCCGGATCGCCGCATTGCGCTGGCCCATATAGGCGCGGCGCAGCGCGATATAGGGCTCGGGCTGGCTGTTGAGGGCCTCGATCTGCTCGCTGAAGGCGACGCGCGCGTTCAGGATGCCGAGCACCGTCGTCCCGATGCGGAAGGCGGAGTCAAAATCCTCGTCATTGCCGAGATAGTCGGCCTGCCAGCGCAACTGGTTCAGCGGATCGAAACCGCGATCCACCACGCCGCCAAACGTGTCGCGCACCGTTGACGGGCCAAGCAGCGGGAGGACGAGATACGGGCCGGAGTCCACGCCCCAGACCGCCAGTGTCTGGCCGAAATCCTCACGCCGCTTCTCGACGCCGAATTCATTCGCGACATCGAAGATTCCGCCAATACCGACGGTGGAATTGATGGTGAAACGCAGCGCCGTGTCCAGCGCCGCCAGAGGCTTGGCCTGCAACAGCGTGTTGGCGAAGGTGACCGGTTCGCCGAGATTGCCGAGGAAATTGCCGACACCGACGCGGAAAAGCCGCGGGGTCGCCGTCTCGTAGACCCCGGCAGCCGGTCCGATGACATAGCGGTCTGCGCCGGAGTTGAAGGCGAAGACCTGCCGGTTGACCCCTTCAAACGGGTCGGCCACCAGCGCGCCATCACTCTTCGGCGTGCTGGCGCAGGCTGCGGCCATCAGGCTCAGGCCAAAGGCAGCGAAGGTGTTCTTCTTCATCGGTCGGCTCCCTGCCGGTCGCCTTGCGCCGGGTCGTCATCCAATCACGCAGCGGATGTGTGTGCCCGCCGGCTGACATTCAACTTATATCGGTTCACAGGCCTGTGACCTGTGCTCGCCGGGACACGCCCGCAGCGCGACAACCGATCCGCTATGAGTGTTAAAAACCTACTTGCATAATCGTATAACCATGCGTTTATATAACTCATGAGTGGTGTTCTGGATGATATCGTCAGGAAACTGAAAGCCGCAGGCGAGCCGACACGGCTGCGTGCGCTTTATCTGTTGTCGCACGGTGAGCTTTCGGTGGGCGAGTTGGCGCAGTTGCTCGGCCAGAGCCAGCCCGGCCTGTCGCGGCACATGAAATTCCTGACCGATGCCGGCCTCGTCGAGCGCCTGCCGGAGGGGGCATGGGTGTTCTACCGGCTCACGGCGCGCGCCGCCGAGCGCAATGCCGTTGACACCGTCTTGTCTCTGGTCAATCCGAAGGCCGCGGAATTTGCCCGCGACCTTGACCGGCTCAAGCAGATCAGGGCGCAGCGGGCGAGCGAGGCGGAAGCCTTCTTCAACAGCATTGCCGACCGCTGGGACGAGCTGCGTTCGCTGCATTTCTCGAACGAAGCCATTGAGGGCGCGGTCCGCGACATGGCCGGTCCCGGCCCGTTTCAGCGCGTCATCGACATCGGCACGGGCACGGGCCGTATGCTGGCCATGTTCGCGCAAGTGTCCGTCAGCGGCGAGGGCATCGACATTTCGCACAGGATGCTGACGCTGGCGCGCTCCAATCTTGACCGTTCCGGCGTTCGCAATGCGCAGGTTCGTCAGGGCGACGCCCTGTCATTGCCCTTCCCCTCTGCCAGCGCCGACCTTGTGATCATTCATCAGGTCCTGCACTTTCTGGACGATCCCCATGCCGCCGTGGCCGAGGCCAGCCGCATACTGATGCCGGGCGGGCGGTTGCTGGTGGTTGATTTTGCGCCGCATGACCTTGAATTCCTGCGCTCGGCGCATGGCCATCGCCGCCTTGGCATTCGCAGCGAGGAAATCGACGCCTGGGCCTCCGGCAGCGGCCTTGATGCGGTCGACCTGCGCCGCTTCGAGCCGCCCGGACGGCGGGATGATGGCCTCGGCGTGCTGGTCTGGTCGTTTTCAAGGCCCGGCCCTCAGCCCGGTCCCCACCCCGGCCAAAAACCCGGCGCGGTGCATGACCGGCCCCATACCGCCATTTCGCTTGACCCGCCTCCCGCGCAAACGGAGTCCACCTCATGAGCGCCGCAAACCACACCGCCCCCCACGCCTCCCACCAAGCTGGCGCCCGCGCCAGTGCCAACGCTGCGCGGGCCCATCCGGCGCAGGCCCAAAAGGCGCACAACGACGCGCAGCCGCGTGTGTCGTTCGAGTTCTTTCCCCCCAAGAGTGAGGCGATGGCCGAGCGCCTGTGGGATTCTGTTCGCCGTCTGGAGCCGATGCAGCCGCGCTTCGTTTCGGTCACCTACGGCGCGGGCGGCTCAACCCGCGAGCGCACACATGACACGGTGCGCCGCCTCGTGTCGGAAACCACGCTGGTGCCCGCCGGACATCTGACCTGCGTCGGCGCGACCAAAGCTGAAGTGCTCGCCGTTGCTGAGGATTACTGGCAGGCGGGCGTTAAGCATATCGTCGCCCTGCGCGGTGATCCGCCGGCCGGGATGGGCGCAAAATTCGAGCCGCATCCGGGCGGTTTCAGGAGTTCGGTCGAGCTGATCGAGGGCCTGCGCGCGCACCGGCCGGACCTTGGCAAATGCTTTGAAGTGTCGGTGTCCTGCTATCCGGAACTGCACCCGGAAAGCCAGGGGTGGGACGCCGAAGTGTCCTTCCTCAAAGCCAAGCAGGATGCGGGCGCCGACCGGGCGATCACGCAATTCTTCTTCGAGCCGGACACGTATTTTCGCTTCCTTGACGCCGCGCGCGCGGGCGGTGTCACCATGCCAATCGTTCCGGGCATCATGCTGCAGCCGAATTTCGAGGGGCTGAAGAAGATTGCAGGCCTCTGTCAGGCGAAGATTCCGGACCGGCTCCATACGCTCTATGGCGGCACGGAGGGCGACCAGGAAACCCGCGACCTGATCACCGCGAATGTCGCCGCAGAGCTATGCCACGCGCTCCAGGAACGCGGAGTGGAGGAGTTCCATTTCTACACGCTGAACCGGGCGGGCCTTGCGCTCTCGACCTGCCATCTTCTGGGGCTGAAGCCGCAACAGGCCGCAGCCGCCTGACTGTCGGCCCGAACATCAGCCCGAAACTCCGCCGTGACATTCTGGAAAGCCCGCCATGAACCGCTCTGAACGGATCGCCCACCTGACCGCCCTCGCAAGCGACCGCATCCTCATTCTCGATGGTGCCATGGGCACGATGATCCAGACACTGAGGCTGGAGGAGGAGGATTTCCGCGGCCGGCGCTTTGCTGACTGGCCGTCTTCGCTGCGTGGCAATAACGACCTCCTCAATCTCAGCCGTCCGCAGGCCATCGCCGCCATCCATCAGGCCTATTTCGATGCCGGGGCGGACTTTGCCGAGACCAACACCTTCTCCGCCACCTCCATCGCGATGGCCGATTACGGCATGAGCGCGCTCGCCCCCGAGATCGCGGCGCGGGGTGCACGGATTGCGCGCGAAGTGGCCGACCGGCAGGCCCGCCCCGTCGGCGTGATGGGCGCGATCGGGCCGACCAACAAAACGCTGTCGCTCAGCCCCAAAGTCACCGATCCCGGCTACCGCGACGTGACGTTCGACGAGGTTCATTCGGCCTACACCGAACAGGCCCGGGCGATGGCGCCGTTCGTCGATTTCTTCCTGATCGAGACGATTTTCGACACGCTGAACGCCAAGGCGGCGATCAAGGCGCTGCTCGACCTGCGCGCTGAGACCGGCGAAAATATTCCGCTGGTGATCTCCGGCACCATCACGGACGCTTCGGGCCGCACATTGTCGGGTCAGACGCCGGAAGCCTTCTGGTTCTCCATCCGCCATGCGCAGCCGTGGGCGGTCGGCCTCAATTGCGCGCTCGGTGCAAAGGAAATGCGCCGCCACATTGCGGCCATCGCAAAGATCGCCGACACGCGCGTGATCGCCTATCCGAATGCCGGGCTACCCAATGCGTTTGGCGAGTATGACGAAACGCCCGACCAGACCAGCGGCTTCCTCGGCGAGTGGGCGCAGTCTGGCCTTGTCAACATTCTCGGCGGCTGCTGCGGCACCACGCCGGACCATATCCGCGCCATCGTGCAAGCGGTGACCGGCCAGCCGCCGCGCAAAATTCCCGTACAGGCCAGTGCCATGCGCCTGTCAGGGCTTGAGCCGTTTGAGGTGATCGCGTGACGGCGCCCTCCGCAGCCCGCTCCTTCGTCAACATCGGCGAGCGCACAAACGTCACCGGCTCGGCGAAATTCCGCAAGCTCATCCAGGCCGGCGACTATGCGGCGGCGGTGGACGTGGCGCGCGAGCAGGTGGAGAACGGCGCGCAGATCATTGATGTGAACATGGACGAGGGGATGCTCGACGGCGTCGAAGCCATGACCACTTTCCTGAACCTGATCGCCGCCGAGCCGGACATTGCGCGCGTGCCGGTGATGGTCGACAGCTCCAAATGGGAGGTGATCGAGGCGGGCCTGAAATGCGTTCAGGGCAAGCCGGTGGTCAATTCGATCTCGCTGAAAGAGGGCGAGAGCCTGTTCATCGCGCAGGCCCGCGCCTGTCTGGCCTACGGGGCCGCCGTCGTCGTCATGGCGTTCGACGAGCAGGGACAGGCCGACACGCGCCAGCGCAAGGTCGAGATCTGCCAGCGCGCCTTCCGCATCCTCACGCAGACGGTGGGCTTTGCGCCGGAGGATATCATCTTCGACCCGAACATCTTTGCCGTCGCCACCGGCATTGATGAGCACAACAATTATGCCGTGGACTTCATCGAGGCGGCCCGCGACATTCGCGCCACCTGTCCCGGCACCCACATTTCCGGCGGCCTTTCCAACATCTCCTTCAGCTTTCGCGGCAACGAGCCGGTGCGCCGGGCCATGCACTCGGTCTTTCTCTATCATGCCATCCCGGCCGGCATGGACATGGGCATCGTCAATGCCGGACAGCTCGACATCTATGACGAGATCGAGCCGGACCTTCGTGCGCGCGTGGAGGATGTCATCCTCAACCGCCGCAGCGATTCCACCGAGCGCCTGATCGAGATCGCCGAGACCTATCGCGGCGGCGGCGCGCGGGTGAATGTGCGCGACATGAGCTGGCGCGAATGGCCCGTCGAAAAGCGCCTCGCCCATGGCCTCATCAACGGCATCACCGACTTCATCGTCGAAGACACCGAGGAAGCCCGAAAGACCGCAGAGCGCCCGCTCCACGTCATCGAAGGCCCGCTGATGGACGGGATGAACATCGTCGGCGACCTGTTCGGCGCCGGCAAGATGTTCCTTCCGCAAGTGGTCAAGTCCGCCCGTGTCATGAAGGCCGCCGTCGCCCACCTCATCCCCTTCATGGAGGAGGAAAAGCGTCGCCTCGGCACGGTCGATGTGTCCAATGGCCGGGTCGTCCTCGCCACCGTGAAGGGCGATGTTCACGACATCGGCAAGAACATTGTCGGCGTCGTGCTGGCCTGCAACGGCTATGAGATCATCGACCTTGGCGTCATGGTTGCGGCCGAGACCATTCTCGACGCGGCCATCGCGCAGAATGCCGACATGATCGGCCTGTCGGGCCTGATCACGCCCAGCCTTGACGAGATGGTCTATGTCGCCGCCTCGATGCAGCGGCGCGGCATGGCCCTGCCCCTCCTGATTGGCGGCGCGACGACCTCTCCCGCCCACACCGCCGTCAAGATCGAGCCGGTCTTCGACCTCGCCCCGATCGTGCACGTGCTCGATGCCAGCCGGGCCGTCGGCACCGTGTCGCGGCTGATGAACCCCGATGAGCGCGTGCGCCTGTGGGATGAAAACCGCGCCCGCCACCAGCAATTGCGCGAGAGCCGCTCCGGCGGCCAGCGAAAGCCCCGGCTCACCCTTCAGCA
>JBGSUF010000134.1:0-3172 GCA_041736285.1 Hyphomonadaceae bacterium
GCGCATCCAGGGCTTCGAGATCGACGGCGAGCGCGGGGCGCTGGTCTTGTTCGAAGACCTGACAGCGATGCGCCGGGCCGAGCGGGCGCGCGCCGACTTCCTCGCCAACGCAAGCCACGAACTGCGCACGCCTCTGGCATCCATCGCGGGCTTCATCGAGACGATGCGCGGCCCGGCGCGCGACGACAAGGACAGCTGGGACCGTTTCCTTGAGATCATGTACGGCCAGACCGAGCGGATGCGGCGTCTGATCCAGGATCTGTTGTCGCTGTCGCGTATCGAACTCAGCGAGCATTCTGTACCGGAGACGGTGGTCGACCTCGCGCTGATCGTGCGGGAGGCGGCCGAAGCGCTGAAGCCTCAGGCGGCCCGGCTCGGCCGTTCGCTGGAGATCGTCGGTCCCGAGATGGGCGTCGAGGTGAAGGGCAGCCGGGACGAACTGATCCAGGTGGTGCAGAACCTCGTCGACAACGCCATCAAGTACTCGCCGGAGAATGGCCGCGTGGAGGTTCAGTTTGGCGCGGGCATCGATTCCGACTCGGCCCGCGCGCGTTGTGGCCGTCAATGGGAGTCGGCGGAGCGGCTGACGCTGGCCAAGCCGGCCGACCTGCCGGACCGCAAGTTTGCCTGGCTGCGGGTGAGCGACGAAGGCCCCGGCATACCGAGTTCATCCCTGCCGCGCCTAGGTGAGCGCTTCTACCGCGTTGATGAAAGCCGAGGCGGAAAGATTGGCGGGACCGGGCTTGGCCTTGCCATCGTCAAGCACATCATGGCGCGCCATCGCGGCGGTCTCATCGTCGAGAGCGTGGACGGGCGCGGCTCGGCCTTCGGGGTATGGCTCCTGCAGCCGGTTTCCTGAAGCAGGACCGGAAGCGTCGGACGGGCTTGCGGACGGAGACTTTGGCTGGCCCCAAACCCACAAAAATCCGCAACCACCTCGCCCCGCAAACCCCGTAGGGTGCACTGAGCTTGGCGAAATGCACCACTGGCGCACCGCACGCGTCAAGATGGTGCAATGCCCGGAGCGCTTTTTGCTGGCCGCGAGCAGGTGCGAGGCGGGGTTGAACTCCCTGCCGATCAATCAGGGCGGCCCTGCCCAAAAATCGCAGCGGGCCGGGCTCGGGCGTAACGTCTGAAAAACGCCACCCGCACCATTGTTCCCACAGCGCCGCCCCGTCGCACGTGTAGCCCCGCGCTGAACCCTCCTCGACCGCCGCGAAGGAACGCCGCCCCGCCAGGCCACCAAGAGGCAAACCTTGGGGAAACGCGGGCGATTTTCTGTGCATTTGTCACCAAAGTGTCAAACGTCTCTTCTAGAGCAGGGGAGGGAGAAAATTCACGATGCTTCAGGCGCTCGGACATACGCCCGCAATCTGGCTGGCCGTGGTCATGGTCACCCTGCTCGGCTTTTGCGGCTTCATGGCGGGCCGCAGCCGCGCTGAAGTCCTGCGTCCGTCTTCGGCGGATGGTCGGCTGAACTCGCGGGTCAATTTTCATGGATATTTCGTCGCGCTGTGGGCGATTGTCCCGGTCGTGGCAACGTTCGTCGTGCTGTCGGGATTCTCGCAGCCAATCACCAATGCCATGCTGGGATCGCAGCTGCCGGACGGGTTTGCCGCACTGAGCGTGGATGATCGCGCCGCCTATATCGAGCGCGTGGCCGCCTATGCTGATGCGCCCGGTGTGGCGGCGACGGGAGAGCCGATCTTCGATGCGCTTGTTGAGCGACTGGTCGCACTGCGGGCCGAGGTGAAGCTGGCAATCGCCGCGCTCGCCGTCCTGCTGGGCCTAGGCGGATTGTTCGTGGCGAGGGCGCGGTTGAAGCCGGATTTCCGGGCCAGGGCCAAGGTTGAGGGCGGCGTCCAGATCATACTGCTGGCCTGCGCCGGTGTGGCGGTCGCGACGACGGTCGGCATCGTCTTGTCGCTGATCTTCGAGACGGTGCGCTTCTTCGGCATGGTCAACCCGATGAGCTTCCTGTTCGGCACGAGCTGGAACGCACAGACCAATGACAGTTTCGGCGCGCTGCCTCTGTTTTTCGGCACATTCCTGATTTCACTCATCGCCATGACCGTGGCTGTGCCTGTCGGTCTCTACGCCGCGATTTTCCTGTCGGAATATGCCAGCCCGAAAGTGCGGGCATGGTTCAAGCCGGTTCTTGAAGTGCTGGCCGGGATTCCGACCGTGGTCTACGGCTTCTTCGCGCTGATGCTGGTGGCGCCGCTGGTCAAGATGGCCGCGATGGGGGTGAATGACCTTCTGATGCTGCTGCCCTTCATCAGCCAGCCCGTGCTCGACGCGCAGCCGACGAGCGCGCTGGCCGCAGGCCTCGTCATGGGGGTGATGATCATCCCGTTCGTGTCGTCGCTGTCGGATGACGTGATCAACGCCGTGCCGCAGTCGCTGCGCGACGGTTCGTATGCGATCGGGGCCACGAAGTCGGAAACGATCCGGCAGGTTGTCCTGCCGGCGGCGCTGCCGGGCGTGATCGCGGCGATCATGCTGGCCGTCAGCCGGGCGGTGGGCGAGACGATGATCGTCGTGATGGCGGCTGGCCAGCGTGCGCAGATCACGCCGGACGTCACCTCCGACATCACCACGATCACCGCCACCATCGTGGCGCTGCTGACCGGGGATACCGAGTTCGACAGCCCCAAGACGTTGTCGGCTTTTGCCCTTGGCTTCATGCTGTTCCTTGTCACACTGGTCTTCAACCTGATCGCCATCCGCGTGGTCCAGAAGTATCGTGAGAAATATGACTGAGCCGTCCGAACAGACGCGAGACAGCGACATCGCCGCACGGCTGACCATCCGCGAGGCGGTCGAGGCGCGGCTGGCCGAGCGCCACAAGGCCGAGCGCCGGTTCCGCCTGTACGGGATCATGGCGATCGCGTTTGCGTCGACCATGCTTGTCATCCTGCTCGTGTCCATCGGCTGGCAGGCGGCGAGCGCGTTCCAGAAGCACTCGGTCTCCTTCTCCGTGATGCTCGACCCCGACCTCGTCGTGCCGGAAGGGGCCAGCCGGGATGACCGCAGCGAAATTGCGGAAAACGTGGCGGGTTTCTATGCGCTGGTGCGCGGTGACCTGCTCGAAACCTTCCCGCAGGCCGCCGACAGCACGGCGGAGCGGACACAGCTCAGCGCGCTGGTGACGCGGCTCGCCGTGCTGCCC
>JBGSUF010000173.1:0-3912 GCA_041736285.1 Hyphomonadaceae bacterium
CGGTCTGCTCGGCGGCGGCTGCCCGCGCAAGCGCGCCTGCCCCGTCCTCAATCTGCTCGAGCCGGGCCGACATGACCTCCCGTGTCTGCGCGAGGTCATTAACGTTCACTCCATGCTTTCGCGCCGCCGCTTTCAAAGCGAAGAGACGGCTTTCAATCTCTTCGAGGCGGCCTTCATCACCGCCAAGCGAGGATAACAGCGCGTCCAGACCGCCTGCGACCTGCTGGGCCTCGATCAGGGCGCGCTCGAGGCCATCGGCAAAGGAATCGAGACGCGCCCCAATGGCGACCGCCTCATCTCCGAGGGCGCGCTGAGCCCGCGTCAAGGCTCTCGACGAGGCCGTGATCCGGTCCTCTATACCGTCGGACACGAGGAGACGCGCCTCTTCAAGCGACTCGCCGATGCGCCGGATGGCGGTCAGCGATTGTCGCTCGGCCGTCAGTTCGCTCACCTCGCCGGGCACCGGGCCAACCCGGTCCAGTTCGGCCAGACTTTCAGCAAGAAATGATCGCTCATCGGCGCCGGCGGCCGCAAATCTCCTGGCTTCCTCGTGCGCCATTCTTGACTGTTCAAGCTGTGTCCACGCCGCGCGGACCTCCTCAATCAGCGCGCCATTCCCGGCGAAGAGATCGAGAAGATGCCGGTGAGAGGCGGGGCGCAGGAGACCCGTATTGGCGTGCTGGCCGTGGACCTCAACCATGGTTTCCCCGATCGCCGAGAGGAGGCTGGCGCTAACGGGCTGATCATTGATGAAGGCACGTGACGGGCCTGATTCGCGCACCGCGCGGCGGACCTGGACCGGTTCGGCGCGGTCGGTGATGAGGCCGGCCTCCTCCATCATGCCGAAGGCCGGATGGCTCACGGGCAGTGAGAATTCCGCTGCCACCACGGCCTGTTCGGCGCCCGCCCGAACGAAACGCCGGTCTGCACTTGAACCCAGTGCCACGCCGAGCGCCTCGATAAGAATGGATTTCCCTGCCCCCGTTTCACCCGTGAGCGCGGTGAAACCGTGGCCGGGCTCAATGTCGAGCCGCCGGATGGAAACGAAGTCGCGTATCGAGAGGGATGTCAGCATTCCCATCGCTTAACATCAGAACAAAATACAAACAAGTACCTTTTGTTCCTCTCACGTTCATGCTATTAACCAATCGTTCCGGGGAAGAATCCGGGTCAGGAAAGCGGGACGGTCACTGAAGGAGGGGTTTATGCGTAGAATTTGCAGAGCGTGTCGATCAGCGCCCGGCCGATGCCGTCCGCGCAACGATAGTGGACGGTTTGAGCCTCGCGCCGGGATTCCACCAGCCTGGCCGCGCGCAGCCTGGCCAGGTGCTGGCTGACCGCCGGCAGGGATTGGCCCGTCATCTGAGCAAGTTCCGTGACGGGTCGTTCGCCCGCAGAGAGCGCGCACATGATTTTGAGGCGTGTTTCGCTGGACATCGCCTTAAGGACTTCACTCGCCCGGTGGATTTCGTGGGAAAGGATGTCGAAGGCTTCAGGCGAGGTGGGCTTCGGGTTCGCAGATGTCATGTCGAAATTGCCTCGTCAGTGCTCGGGTTATTTGTGGCAGGCCGCCATTCGGGTCCGCGCAATGCAATGTAGATGGCCGGTATCACCAGCACAGTCAGCGCCGTTGAGGAGGCAAGGCCGAACAAGAGGGAGATGGCCAGTCCCTGGAAGATCGGGTCGGTGAGGATCACGGCCGCACCAATCATGGCGGCGAGCGCCGTCAGGAGGATGGGTTTGAAGCGTATCGAGCCGGCCTGCGCAAGCGTGTCCCGCAGGCTTTGTTCGGAATTCTGGCCGTGGCGGACAAAGTCGACGAGGAGGATGGAGTTGCGAACGATGATCCCGGCCAGAGCGATGAAGCCGATCATCGACGTCGCGGTGAAGGCCGCGCCGAATATCCAGTGGCCGATCATGATGCCGATGAGGGTCAACGGCACCGGCGTGAGGATGATGAGTGGCAAGCGGAAGGAGCCAAATTGGGCGACAACGAGGATATAGATGCCGATAATGGCAGCGCCGAACGCAATCCCCATGTCACGGAATGTGACGTAGGTGATTTCCCATTCCCCGTCCCAGAGAAGGGTCGTGGTGGTTTCGTCGTCTGGTTGTCCGTAAAGGCTGATGTGTGGCGCGGCCAGGCCCTGCGCCTTCCAGTCATATGCGTCCACACGCTCTTGTATCTCAAGCATGCCGTAGATCGGTGCCTCGAATTCGCCCGCCATCTCGCCCATCACCATGTCGGCCATGCGGCCATCACGGCGGAAGATGAGAAAGCTTCCTGGCTGCTCGCGAGCGGTCACGACGGCGCCGAGTTCGACGGGCGCCGAGACCGATCCCGAAGCCCGCGCCGGCACGGGAAGGGCTGCCATGTCCTGCGACCAGACACGCTGGGCGCGCGGCAGAATGACCTCGATGTCGAGCGGATTGCGACCTTCGCCGCGCGGCGCCGCCCCGACGCGAATGCCCGAGAAGGCGATGGCGAGCGTGTTCATGACATCGCGCCTTGCGACGCCATAGTCGTCTGCGCTCGGGGTATCGACGGAGATCTGGAGGCGCGGCCTCGGGGCACCGAAAGAATCATCAACATCGACAATGGACTCAACGTCTTCGAACAGTTGCTGGACGACCAGGGCGGTCTGGCGGCGGGTCTCGGCGTCCGGCCCGTAAATCTCGGCCACCAGAGTCGAGATGACGGGCGGGCCGGGCGGCACCTCCACGACCTTGACGCGGGCACCCGGGGGCAGAGGCACGGAGGCAATGCGGGCGCGCAGGTCGAGCGCGATGGCGTGGCTGGTCCGCTTGCGATGGTGACGCTCGGCGAGATTGACCTGAAGATCGCCGAGTTCGGGGCTTTGGCGCAGGAAATAGTGACGCACGAGGCCGTTGAAGTTGAACGGCGCGGCGGTGCCGGCATAGGCCTGTATCGACACCACCTCATCGACTTCGCCGGTGATCTCGGCGAGCGCAAACAGCGTGCGTTCGGTGTCCTCCAGAGCGCTGCCCTCGGGAAGGTCGAGAACGATCTGGATTTCCGACTTGTTGTCGAATGGCAGGAGTTTCACCCGCACAGTTCCCGTCGCAAACAGGCTTCCTGCCGCGATCGTGGCAAGCCCGACGAGGATGAGGAAGGTCCAGGCCGAGCCCCGGCTGGCGATCACCGGCGACACCATGGCGCGGTAGAACTTGCCGAGCCGGCCGCCCGTGTCGTGACCCTCTCCCGAATGATGATGACTGACAGGAGCGCCTCCCGCCACCTTCATCATCAGCCATGGTGCGATCACCACAGCGACGAAGAAGGAGAAGATCATCGCGGCCGAGGCATTGGCCGGGATGGGCGCCATGTAGGGCCCCATCAGGCCAGAGACGAACATCATCGGCAAAAGCGCGGCGATGACCGTCAGCGTGGCGATCACCGTCGGGTTGCCGACCTCCGACACCGCGTCGACAGCGGCCCGGATGCGCGGCCGGCCATCATTCATGGCCCAATGGCGGGTGATGTTCTCGACCATGACGATCGCATCATCGACGAGGATGCCAATCGAAAAGATCAGGGCGAACAGACTCACGCGGTTGATCGTGTAGCCCATCATCAGGGACGCAAACAGGGTCAGGAGGATGGTGGTCGGGATCACGATCAGCGTAACGAGCGCCTCCCGCCAGCCGATCATGAAGGCGATCAGGACAACGATGGAAATGGTCGCGAGGCCAAGGTGGAACAGGAGTTCGTTGGCTTTCTCATTGGCGGTCGCGCCGTAATTGCGCGTGACCTCGACATTGACGCCATCCGGGACCAGCGTGCCGCGCAGGGCATCGGCGCGGGCGATGATGTCCTGCGATACGGTGACGGCGTTGGCTCCGGGGCGCTTGGCGAGCATGATTGTCACGGCCGGGGCCAGTTGCCATTCG
>JBGSUF010000175.1:0-3886 GCA_041736285.1 Hyphomonadaceae bacterium
GGCATGCCCATCCGCGCCGTCCTGCGCACCTCGGCCGCCGCCCCCGTGAACTGGACCCTGACGGACGCAAGCGGCGCCACCCTTGCCACCGGCATGACGCAGGTCTTCGGCCCCGACGCCGCCTCCGGAACGCCCGTCCACCGCATCGTGATCGACCCCGCACCGCCTCTGGACGGGGCCTATGTCATCACCGCCTGCAACACGCAGAGCCGCCCGTTCGACGTGTCCGCAGATGCCTATGCACGCCTCGCAGAAGAGACGTTTCGCTATTTCTACCACAACCGCATCGGCGTTCCGATCGAGGCGGAATTTGCCGGCGGCGCGCTCTGGGCCCGTCCGGCGGCGTTGGAAGACCTGACCGCGACCTGCTTTTCCGGGCGAGACACCGCTGGCAATGACTGGCCGGCCTGTGACCACACGCTCGACGTGACGGGAAGCTGGTTCGACGCCGGTGATTTCGGCGTCTATCCGGTCAATCTCGGCATTTCGGTCTGGACCCTCCAGAACGCCTATGAGCGCCTGGCCGCGCGCGGCCTGATCGACGCTGCAGGCTGGGCTGACGGCCGCATGGCCCTGCCGGAGACCGGCAACGGCATTTCTGAACTGCTGGACGAATCCCGCATCGGCATGGAAAGCCTGATGCGGCTGCAAATCCCCGCCGGCGCTCGTGTCGCCGCCATCCCCGGCGCGCAGGTCCAGGGCCGTAACGGCCGCCTCGTCATCACGCAGATCGACGCGGGCGGCATGGTCCATCACAAGCTCGCCAGTCGCCAATGGCCAGGCTTCCCCATCATGCCGGAGGACGCCGATCAGGAGCGCCTCCTCTTCCCGCCCTCCACCGCTGCCACCCTGTCGCTTGCAGCCACCGGCGCACAGTGCGCCCGCCTCTGGACCGGCCTCGACGACATATTCGCCGCCCGCTGCCTGAGCGCAGCCAAAGCGGCCTTCGAGGGCGCCCTGCGCCATCCGGACGTCGTCGCCTACCGCAATTTTGACGGCAGCGGCCCCTATGACGACAGCGACCTTCGCGACGAGTTCGCCTGGGCCGCCTATGAGCTTTTTCTCACGACCGGTGAAACATGGTATCTCGACGCCTTTGTCGAGGTTTCCGGTGGAGCGCCCTTCTCCGGACGGCCGAGCAGCTTCGGCTGGCAGGACAAGGGCCTGATGCCGGCGATGAGCGCCGTCCTGACCGGCGACGCCCCCGCCGCCGCACGCGAACAGATCATCGCCGCCGCCGAAACCGCCCTGCAGATCGCCGACGCGACCGGCTATCACATCCCCATCTCACCCACCGAATACGACTGGGGCAGCAATGGCCACATCGCCAATCGCGGCATCATCCTGGCCGTCGCCTATGACCTGACGGGCGACCGCCGCTTCCTCTCGGGCGCGATCGACAGCGCCGACTACATGCTCGGCCGCAATGCCATCGACCAGTCCTATGTCTCCGGCTTCGGCGCGCGGCCCATGCAGGCGCCGCACCACCGCATCTGGGGCCGCTCGGTCAATGCAGCGTTTCCGCCTCCGCCCCCCGGCGCGCTGAGCGGCGGCGCCAATGGCAACAACATGGCCGACGAGGTGGCTGCAAAGCTTCGCGGGAAATGCGCTCCCCAGGCCTGCTGGCTGGATGACGCCGCCGCCTATTCGCTCAACGAAGTGGCGATCAACTGGAACGCGCCGCTTGTCTGGGTCGCGGTCTTCCTCGACCAGACCGCAAGATCGCAAACCCCATGAAAAATCAACATCAGGAGACACCGGTGAGAGCATTGCTGACGCGCGGAACAGCCGCAATCGCCATCCTGGGTGCGCTGGTCGCCTGTGGCCCCGACACCGACACCTCAGCCAGTCCTGCCGGGCCGACCGGGCCAGATGCCACCATCGCGGACGTTGCAACCGACCCCGCCAACTGGCCGCAACTCTCCCCGCCGCCGCTCAACCCGGACGTCGAGGCCCGCGTCGATGCCATCCTCGCGCAGATGACGCTGGAACAGAAAGTCGGTCAGGTCATCCAGGCCGACAGCAGTTCCGTCACCCCCGATGAGGTCAGGCGCTACCGGCTCGGATCGGTGCTATCGGGCGGCAATTCCGCCCCCGGCGACAAGCCTTATGCCGACACCGCCGCCTGGCTCGCCGCAGCCGACGCCTATTACGCCGCCTCCATCGACCCCGAGGGCGTTGTCATTGCCATCCCGATCATCTGGGGCATTGATGCGGTCCACGGACACGCCAACCTGATTGGTGCGACCGTATATCCGCACAATATCGGCCTCGGCGCGGCGGGCGATCCCGACCTGATTGAGGACATTGCGCGGGCCACTGCCGTCGAACTCACCGTGTCCGGCCACGACTGGACGTTTGCGCCGACGCTGGCCGTCCCGCGCGATGACCGTTGGGGACGTGCCTATGAGGGGTTTTCGGAAGACCCGGCAATCGTCGCCAGCTATGCTGACCGTATCGTCTGGGGCTTGCAGGGCCGCGTCGGCGCAGACGATTTCATGGGCGACGGACGCGTCATTTCCTCGGCCAAGCACTTCCTCGGCGATGGCAGCACCGAAGGCGGCGTCGATCAGGGCGACAGCCGCGTCACCGAAGCGGAAATGCGCGACATTCACGCCGCCGGCTACTATCCCGCCATTGAGGCGGGCGTGCAGACCGTCATGGCCAGCTATAACAGCTGGGACGGGGTCAAGATGCACGGCACCCGCCGGCTGCTGACCGATGTGCTGAAGGGCCGTCTTGGCTTTACCGGCTTCGTCATCGGTGACTGGAACGGCCATGGCCAGATCGTCGGCTGCACCACCACCGATTGTCCGCAGGCCCTGCTGGCCGGCCTCGACATGTATATGGCACCCGACAGCTGGAAGGGCCTCTACGAATCGACGCTTGCAGCCGCCCAGTCCGGCGAGATCCCGATGGAGCGCCTTGACGACGCTGTCCGCCGCATCCTGCGCGTGAAAGTGGCGTCCGGCGTGTTCGAGAAAGGCCCGCCCAGCACCCGGCCCAATGCCGGCAACACCGCCCTTCTGGCCTCACCGGAACACCGGGCGCTCGCACGCCGCGCCGTGCGCCAGTCACTCGTGCTGCTCAAGAATGATGACGGCGTCCTGCCGCTCGATCCGGGCGCAACCATCCTCGTCGTCGGCCCCGGCGCAGACAGCATCGCCAAGGCCGCCGGTGGCTGGACCCTGTCCTGGCAGGGCGGCATTGATGACAATGGCGAATTCCCGAACGGCCAGTCCATCCTGTCCGGCATCGAAGACGCCGTTGCGGCGGCCGGCGGAACGCTGATCTATGACCCTGACGGCACGTCCGGCGCGGACGCCGACATCGTCATCGCAATCTATGGCGAAGACCCCTATGCCGAGTTTCAGGGCGACATGGACCATCTCGATTTCGAGCCCAATGACTTCGACACGGGCCGCCTTTCGGGCCTTGGCGCAGATGGGCGGCCGGTGGTCTCGGTCTTCCTGTCGGGACGCCCGCTCTGGGCCAATCCGGAGATCAACGCGTCAGACGCCTTCATCGCCGCCTGGCTCCCCGGCAGCGAGGGCGGCGGGGTCGCGGACATGCTCTTCCGCACCGACCCGTCCTTTGAATTCACCGGCCGGCTGTCCTTCTCATGGCCCGCAACTGCCGTCGATTTCGACAACAATCCGGGCGTTGAAGGCTACGCCCCGCTGTTTCCGCTCGGCTTTGGCCGCAGCTATGGCGACACCGGCGCACTGGCCGCCCTGCCGGAGGACAGCGGCCTCTCGCCAGACATGGTGCAGGCGCGCGGCGCGGTTTTCGTCCGTGGTCAGGCCGCTCAGCCATGGCGGGCAGACCTGATCGGCCCTAGCGGCGAGGTGGCGGCCCTTGACGGCGCGGCCACCAGCACGCCCGG
>JBGSUF010000176.1:0-2309 GCA_041736285.1 Hyphomonadaceae bacterium
GGCGCAAACACCCAGGGCAGCGACAATCCCGCGCTCTGGCTCGCCGACCGGCTGGAACGCGCCGCCGCCTCCGAGGCCATGGCCCCCGGCAATTTGCGCCCGATCTATGTGCCCGGCCCGGACGCAGCCTTCACCCATGAAGACACGGCCATGGCCTGCCGCGCCGCCATTGCGCGCACACGCTTCCTGCCGCAGGAATTTTGCATCGAGTTCACCGACGCCGCCTTCATGAACGCGCGCGGCGACATCGAAAATCGCGTCCGGTCCTTCCGCCGCCATGGTTTCCGCGTCGGCCTCGACATCCGCGCCTCGCGCCACACCGCACTGTCCTTCGGCCTGCGACTGATGCTCGACACGATGCGCTTCAACGGCGACGACATCGACGACCACGACGTTGGGCAATCGGTTGAGGCCGCGCGGGAAGCGGGAATGTGCGTGATGGCAGAGAAGCCGCGCTGGCGCGACGCTGAACGACTGGTCGCGCTGGGTGTGAGTTACGCCCTCGCCCCGATCGCCGACGCCTGATCCTCGTCGCCGCCCGGCACTTCGCGCTCGCCGACAATCTCGCCATAGGCGTCGAGCTTTTCCAGAAGGTAGTCGAGGTCGTCCTTCGGGATGGCCTGGAACTGCGTCAGGATGCGCTCGATCATGCGGGCACGGAAGCGGATGCGGTCGTCATCGCCGCCCTCCATTTCCGTTTCGTGATAGACCGAGATCGCCGCCTTGAACGCCGGCAGGAGACGGCGCGGCATGCCAGAGCGGTCAAACACCGCCTGCAGCCCCAGCGGCCCGGCATCATGGATCATCAGCCAGACACGGGCGTGTTCAATGCCCGCCAGTTCGGCAATCGCATGCTCGACAAACGGCATATGCCCAAGGCACAGCGACCGCATGATGAGCGACGGCGTCAGGCGCGCATTCAGGCTGAGCTGCTGCACGAAGCGCGGCAGATCGCTTGAGCGTCCGGCCTGCTCGACAAGATCAATGGTCGCCCGCTCGCGCGCGCCGCAGGCAAGGTCGATGGCCAGTTGTGCCGGCAGTTCATGCCGGTTCACCAGCATGTCGAACATCGACCCGCTGACGAGCGCCACGAGCTTCTCGGCAATGTGCAGCGGCACGTGATCGCGCATGACAAGCCCGGATGTGACGCCCTCATCGTCGCCGAAACGGCGCAGGCCCGCATCGAAAGCGCCGTCATTCCACTCCGCGCCGCGATTGCGGGCAAGGTCACGCACCGCCACGACAGCGCCGTTGCGCGCAATCGTCTCGCAGACCTGAGCCGACACGTTTGTCCGCCGCGCGATCGCCGCCTGCTTGATCTCCGGCAGAGCGAGCACGAGTTCGACGAGGTCTTCATCGTTGAGAACCGGCGAATGCTGCAGGATCGGCACGGCCACCGAATCGATGTCCTCCGCCAGCCGGAGCGCCACGGCCCGCGGCAGGCGCGGCGAATTGCGCAGCGTCACGGCGAGGGTACGCCGCACCAGTTCGGCCGCGTCCTCGACCAGGATGGCGATGATTTCGTCTGCGTGGGCCCGCTCTTCAGGCGCCAGATTGTCGAGGGCAATCCTGCGGCAGACGCGATGGGCGACGCTGGCGCGCTCCTCCGGGGTCTCTCCGCGCATCAGGCGGTGAATGTCCTGTTCGGTGAGTCTGGGCCGGAGTGCCGAAACGGTCATCTGGCGATCCTCTGTTATCCGTTCTGAATTTCAGACGAAAATGGCGGCCGAGGGTTAACGACGGTTTACCAAGGGGCCGCATTCGTCATTTTATGAACGCATCGGCGGATTTGGTCATGGCGCGAACGCCGCCCGGAGCGGTGTCATCATCCGGCCCAGCACAAGATCTGCGATGATTTCGGCGGTCACGGGCGCAAGCAGTATCCCGTTGCGAAAATGCCCGGCCGCCACGATCCGACCCGCGGCGGCAAAGCCGATGAGCGGCGCGCTGCCGCGCCCCTCCGGCCGTATGCCTGCCCAGCTTTCCAGCCGCTCGCCCTGCGCAAGGGACGGACAAATCTCCGCCGCGCTGGCCTGCATGGCATCGATTCGCCCCGCCTCCACATCGCTGGTCGCCACGCCGCGCTCGACCGTTGCGCCGATGATGGTGCGGTCGGCCTTTGGAACGATGTACAGACCGCCGCACCGTATCACCCGCTTGGGATGCGATGGCGAAGGACGCAGCGAAAGCATCTGCCCCTTCACCGGCACGACGCCAGGCGAGCGCCATCCCGCCGCGATCACCTCAATGTCGAACGACCCTCCCGCCGCAGCTTCTGCCGCCGGCACCTCGTCCACCAGCACGCCCGC
>JBGSUF010000184.1:0-2887 GCA_041736285.1 Hyphomonadaceae bacterium
CGTGCAGGTCTGGATCGGCCCGCGCACCTGGCGCTTCGTCCTCCACCATCCCGGCGACGATGTGCTGGGCGAAAGCTCCGCCATTGGCGCGCTCACCGCCCCCATGCCCGGCACCGTAACCGCCCTGCCCGTCGCCGCCGGAACGCACGTCACGAAGGGCCAGACGCTTCTCGTCATGGAGGCCATGAAAATGGAGCACAATGTGACCGCTCCCGGCGACGGCGTTCTGACGGCGCACCGCTTTCGCGTCGGCGATCAGGTCCAGCAGGGCGCAATTCTGGTCGACTTCGAGGCCGATGCGAACTGAACCCGGCATTTGCCAACAAGGCCAACCCTCGCCACACTCATCCTTTCCGGCTCAGGCTCAAATTCAGATTCAGGCATCACGGGAAGGCCAGATGAAAACGTTGCAAATTCTCGGGCTGGCCTTGCTGGCTCCCGTCACGCTGGGCGGGTGCCTTGCCGGGGCGATTGTCGCAGTGGCCGCCGAGACCGTCGAGGCGGGCGTCGAGATCACCGGCGCTGTTGTCGGCGCTGCGGTCGATATCGTCATCCCCGATGGCGACAAGGATGATGACGACAAAGGCGATGACGACCGGAAAAAGAAAAAGAAAAAGGACGACTGACACCCACCCGGCCGAAAGCCCGGCGACGACACGCTGACGTGAGGTGATTTTTCGGGGCGCAGCGCCTATATATGGATAACGCTGTTCAATGATCCGAGGAATTCGCCCATGAAGACCCTCATCCTCTCCGCCGCCCTCCTGTTTGCTGCCCCCATCGCGGCCGCGACCGAGATCGCCGTGACGTTTTCCCCAGAATTCACCGAGAAGCTCGCCGAAGACTACGGCGCGCGCGAGGGCGATATACTCATTGAGGAAGTGACCGAGGACATCGAGCGCGCCTTCGCCAAGGCCGGTGTCGATCCGGCCCGCGTCACCGTCACCATCGTCGATGCCCGTCCGAACCGGCCAACCATGCAGGAGCTGCGCGAGCGGCCGGGTCTCGATTATTTCCGCACCATCGCGATTGGCGGGGCCAGGCTCGAAGGCACGGCCTATTCGGCCACCGGTGAGGTTCTCGCCACCCTCGAATACGACTGGTACGAGACCGACATCCGCAACGTCATCGCCGCCGGCACATGGTCCGATGCCCGCCGCGCTTCCAGCCGCTTCTCCCGGCGCTTCGCCGACGCGCTCGACTAGCGCCGCCGGTCTGCCGCTTCAAGCCGCAGCCCCCCGCCTTCACAGTGGCAGCCGCAGGCGTGCCCGCAGCCCCCCTTGCGGGCTGGTTTCCAGACGGATTTCGCCGCCATGGCTGCGCGCGACATCCCGCGCCAGTGCGAGACCGAGGCCGACACCCGACGTGTTGAGATTGCGCGAAGGGTCCAGCCGCGCAAACGGACGAAACGCCTCCTCCCGCTGCTCAACCGGAATGCCCGGCCCGTCATCGTCCACCAGCACCTCGATCGCGCGCGGCCCGTTGATCAGCGTCACATCCACCGCCTGCGCATGGCTCAGCGCGTTCGACACAAGGTTCGACACCGCCCGCCTGACAGCCATCGGCCGCACCGTCAGCACCGTCTCCGGCATCGCCTTCAGCGTCACACGTTCCGCCCCCTCTGGCAGCCGCGCCACCGTCTCCGCCAGCAGCGTGTCGATCCGCGTCGGTTCCGACGTCTCGCCCTCTTCGCCGCGCGCGAAGGCCAGATACTCGTCCAGCATCATCGCCATCTCGTCGAGGTCGCGCCGGGCATCGCGGATGTCTTCGGTCTGATCGACCATGGCCAGTTGCAGCTTCAGCCGCGTCAGCGGGGTCCGCAAATCATGGCTCACCGCCGCCAGCATCGCGGTGCGTTGATCGGCGGCGGCCTGTATCCGGTCGCGCATGTCGATAACGGCCCGCGCCGCCTCGCGCACCTCTGTCGCGCCCGACGGCTTGAAGTCCGGCACGTCGCGCCCGCGTCCATACGCCCGCGCCGCCTCGCCCAGACGCAGGATGGACCGCACCTGATTGCGCAGGAATCCGAGCGCCGTCACGATCAGCAGAAGCCCGAACATCAGCACCCAGACGATGAAGATGTGGCCGTTGAGAATCACCGTCCGCTTGCGTGGCACGGTGAAGGTCAGCGCCTCGCCTGCGCTCATCAGACAGATCGAGATGTCCCGGTTCTCGCCCGCATAGTTGAGGGTGAAATCACGGTCGATCTCGCGTGACAGCGCGCCCGGCACGCTCGGATAGGCGCGTGTGATCGCCGCCCGGTCTTCGCCAGCCGGACATATCGCCTCGATGTCGAGCTGAAAGGTCTGCACGTCCGAGATCAGGTCGCGCCGCCCCGCAATCAGTTCCGGCTCGCGGTCATGCACCATGGCCACGAGGGCGATGTCGCGCGCCACGGCTTCAGACAGTCGCTCATTCACGCCGCGCAGGTGATCGTCATAGTAATACCATGTGATCCCCAGCAACAGCGCCAGTATCGGCATGAACAGGATCAGCACGGAGCGAGCATAAAATCCCTTCGGCATGATGTCGCGCAGCCGTGTCATCGCGGCGAGGCATCCACAACCAGCCGATAGCCCACCCCCCGCACCGTCTGCAGATGCTGCGGCTCGCGCGGGTCGGCCTCGATCTTGCGCCGCAGCCGCGTGACCTGCACATCGACGGAGCGTTCCGCCCCCGCCGAGGTCAGTTCCGACAGTTCATAGCGCGACACCGCCTCCCCGCCGCGCGCCGCAAGGATAGACAGCAGCTGCGCCTCGGCCTCGGTCAACCGCACCCGCGCCTGCCCGTCGCTCAACTCCAGCCGTTCCGGATCGAACCGGCGCCCCGACAGCATGATGTCGGCCTGCTCCCTCGGCGCGGGCGTGCGGCGCAGGATCGCGGCGAT
>JBGSUF010000187.1:0-8254 GCA_041736285.1 Hyphomonadaceae bacterium
GTCAGGCAGACCGGGACCAGCGCCAGTGCGAGGAACAGCGCCGCCCAGAGAAAGGGTTGCGGCGCCAGCGGCGACAGTCCGGCGATCAGGAACGGCCCACCAAGCAGCGCCGCCTTGGCCAGAACGTGGTAAAGCCCGAGCACGCCGCCGCGCGCGGGGGCCGGTGTGGCCGACGAAATCCAGCTTTCGGCGCTGGCAAACATCCACGCGAAGGATGCGCCCTGCACCAGGCGGATGACGGTCCATGCGACGGGATGTTCTTCCAGCCCCATCAGCAGCGTCCCGGCCGCCGTCAACGCGGCTGCAGCCGAGAACACACGGATATTGCCGACAGCGGAGATGGCGCGCGGCGCCGTCCATGCTCCGGCCATGAAGCCAGCGGCATAGAGGGCGGCGATGAGGCCGATGGCAAAGGCGTCCACCCCGAGCGCGCCAAGACCGAGCGGCGTGATCACGCCGAGTATGCCGCCTGCCACCTGCAGCAGGCCAACAGCGACGATCAGCGCCCATACATTTCGGTAGTCGGACATTTCGGCCCCGGAAGCAGCGGGCAACATTGCCAGCAAGGAGTCACTTATTGCGCCCGTTTTCCGCAGGCTTCAAGCCGAATGCCGAGCCTGCGGATAAAGTCGGTCAGAGCCTGACCCTCAGCGGACGCCGATCTCGGCAAAGCTGGCCTGCGTCGTGAGGACGGGCTCGCCGCTCTCTGAAAGGATGGACAGGGCGATGGTGCCGGCGTCCCAGTCGATGACGACATCGCCGAAATTGGTCAGCGTGTAACCCGCGCCGATCTGGAAAACGTCCCGCTCGCTGGTTTCGGTCGAAAAGCTCATATTCAGCGAGGAGGAGGTGAGTTCATAGGCCGGATAGGGCAGCACTTGCGTGTTGCGGTAGAGAAACGCCGCGTGACGGTCGCCCGAGAGGAACACGACGCCCTTTGCGCCGGTGTCGCTGATGGTCTGGTAGAGCCGGGCGCGTTCTTCCGGCATGGTCCGCCAGGCTTCCCAGCCATGGTTGTCCGGCAGCACCTGAATGGAGGACACGACCAGGCGGATGTCGGCGTCCTTGACAAGCTCCTGCGCCAGCCAGTTCCACTGGGCCTCGCCGAGCATGTCCTGCTCCATCTCGGGCGTGCTGGGAATGTAGCGCTCCTTGCCCTCTGCGCCGTATGCGTCAGTCGGGTTGAGCGGCGAACGGAAATAGCGTGTGTCGAGCAGGATGATCTGAACGCGCTGGCCTTCGGGTCCGAAGATATAGCTGTCATAAACGCCCGGCCGCGCCTTCACTTCGCCCGGCACGCCCCAGAATGTCTCATGGATGATCTCGGAATAGCGCTTGAACGCGAATTCCCGTCCGCCGTCGTTTGAGCCGTAATCGTGATCGTCCCATGTGGCGAGCATCGGAATCGTCGCCCGCACGGCGAGGAATTCCGGGCGCGCCGCCAGATCCGCGAAAGAGCGGCGAAGCTCGGCAAGTTCGGGATCATCGACGGCATAGTCGCGGCCATCGCGGTCGCCATAGACATTGTCGCCGATCATCAGGAAAAGGTCGCCGGTCTCCTGAGAGACGCGCGCGAGAGCTGCGCTCTCGGCCTCCTCATTGTTGCAGCTGGCGACGAGGATGCGCGTCAGCACGGCGTCGGAGGCGGGGAGGGAGCGGCCGCCCGGCGCGCGCGGAAGGCTCGCCGTGGAGATGCTGTTGTAATAGGCGTCCAGCGCCTCGACGGCGGATTTCGGCGCCACGGGAGCCTGCGGGCTCTTCGGCGTGATCGTCGAACATGCCGCAAGAAGGGCAGCGGCGGCGAGCGAGGTCAGGAGGTGGCGCATGAGAGTGTCCCCATTGGTCTCAAAACTGGTCTCGAACCGATTGTCGGCGCTCGCCCGTGCGGGGTCGGCAATCTGTATCCGGTCGGATTGGGTCACGGCCTAACATGTATGCGCGACGCTTTCACGACGATTTTGCCCGACCGTTTCACACAAAGCCGCCGACGCTGAAACCCCTGACCGGCTTTTCTCGCGCGGCGTCACATGCCATTACTGTCTTCTTCGCAACGGACAGGGCAGAGCAGTGCAATCAACCGATCTCTGGAAAAAACATGGGCGCACCGTCATCATCATGGTGCTGATCGGTACATTCCTCGCCCTCCTCAACCCGTTTGGTGCAAATGATCAGGGCGGCTTCTGGCGCGGCTGGCTGTTTTGGGTCTTCCTCATCCTCGTCGGCTCGCTGATCGGAACCCTCGTCTCGGCGCTGCTGAAGCTGCGCATTGCGGCTTGGCCGGTGCCGGTGCAGCTCCTCTTGCTGTCCGCCCTGATGGGCCTTTTCATGACGCCGGTCGTTGCCGTCGCTTACGCCCTGATTTCAGGCTATATCGTCCACTTTCGGGATTGGCCGGGGCTGTCTTTCGGCGTCTGGGTGATCTCGGCCTTCATGACCGGCGTGTCGTTCCTTCTCGACCAGGCGACAACAGCCCGGGCCGCGCACGCGGCTGCGGCCACGGGAGCGGCGACGACATCGCAAGCGCCCGAGGAGACGTTCCTGACGCGCCTGCCGGTGCGTTTCAGGTCCGCGCGACTGGAGGCGATCGTGTCGGAGGATCACTATCTGCGCATCTACACCGACAAGGGTTCGCACCTCATCCTCATGCGGCTTTCCGACGCCATGAGGGAGCTTGAAGGCGCGGGCGGGGTGCAGACGCACCGCTCCTGGTGGGTGTCGCGCACCGCCGTTGTTGACGCGCGGCGCGAGGGCGGCCGTCTTGTCCTTGTCGTCGGACAGGAGAGGCTGGATGTGCCGGTCTCGCGGACCTACTCGGCGCAGGTCAGGGCCGCCGGGCTCGGCTGACGGCTGACGGCTGACGGCCCGACAATTGCCGGGGGACGTTCCGCGTCAGGCGCTGCGCGGCGACGCAGCGCCGGGATATTCCGGCGCCGTCGATTTCACAAGGTCCAGCACGAAGGCGATGTGGTTGCGCAGCCTGTAGAGATCGTCTGTGTAGGACAGCGGCACTTCGATCCGGCCCGTCTCGGCCTGAATGTCGGACAGTTTGCCGATCACTTCGAGCCGTTCGCCTTCATTCGCAGCATGCCGGCCGCGCTGCTCCAGATCCCGCAGGTCGCTATACCAGACGTAAATCTTCCGGCGCACCCGCCAGCGATAAAGCGGCGGCGCGATACGGGCGAGCGGTATCATCAGCGTCAGCAACGGAATGGCGAGCACCCAAGCGCGCTCAAGGAAGTTGGCCACGCCGAACGGAAAGACGCGGCGCAGGAAGCTCGGCCCCTCCTCGAAATACCGCGCCGCCTCGTCCGATAGCGGCAGGTCGAGATAGCTCGCGCTCGGGAAGGTGGCCGGCGGGCTCATCAGCCTGCCGGGACGCTGAATTTCCGATGCCGCCTCAAGCAGGATCGCCTGAATGGCGGGATGGGTGTCTGAATCCACCACCAGAGCCGCCGCCGAGGCGACGAGCGGCACGTCCTGCGCCGGAATGCCCTCGCCAATATCGACAACGCCGGCAAGCAGCGGGGCCTCGGCGAGGAAGGGCATGCGCCGCGACAAAGCCTGCGCACGCGTGAACGGCATCAGCCGGACCGAAGGGGTAGACAGAAGTTCGGCGACATAATCGGCTTCCGGCGCGGCAACGAAGAGGGCGGCATCGATATCGCCCGCCTTCAGCGAAAGCAGCGCGTCGCGGCTCGAAAGAGCGAGCGTGCTTTGTTGCGGCCAGCGTCCGCCCCATTCAAGCTGCAGCCGCTGCGCCATGGCCCGCGTGCCGGAACCCTCCAGCCCGATCGCCATGCGCAGATTTCTCAGGTCGCCGAAATCGGCCGCGTCGAGGTCGGCGCGCACGAACACCCAGACAGGTTCCAGGAAGACCGAGCCGAGCGCGCGCAGCGCGACCACATCCTCTGCATTCGCCAGACCGCCCTGAATGAGCGCGACATCGGCGCCGTCGGTGCGAAGTCGTTCGAGATTTTCCAGCGATCCGGCCGTTTCCAGAACGATCACCTCGACATCGTATTCAGCCAGCTTGTCGCGGTAGGCGAGGGCGGTGCGGTGATAGGCCCCGCCGGGCTGGCCCGCAGCGAAAACGATGGATTTCGGCGGGGCCGGATCGACGAAGCGCAGCGCGACGATGAGCGCGATCACGCCGATCAGTATGGGGCCGAGATAAAATTTCACGAATGGCGATTTGAGGAATGCCGGCATCCACTTGCCCTCGGGCTGAACGGTCGGCGCAGAACCGGAATGCTCCGCGCGATCCCGTAACCGATAGGACAGTCTTCGCCGGGTTGTCGAGCCGCATGCCTGAATTGATCCGATTCCGACATGACGCATATGCCGGGGCTGGCCGTCGCATTTGCCTCAATACGGTCTCATCTCCGCCCTGCAATCGTCGCGCTGCCCGGTTTGAGTGGATTATCACAACGTGGCTCAGGAAATGACCGAAGGAAAATTCACATGACCAAGGAACATAATGTCTCCCGGCTCGTTTCGACTGTGATGATGGGGCTGCTCGCAATGACCGCGCTCATCATGGCCATAACGCAGTCGGCCAGTCCATTTGCGGGCTGAGTTCGGCGCAGACTCACAAGATCAGCTCGTCGGCTTCCTCCCCCTCCCCCCCAAGAAGCCGCGAGCCGGCCCCGCGCCATCCCCTCCCCGGCGCGGGGCCAACTTTCTCAAACGGACCGGTTGCAGGCGATGACCGCTACGGTCGGATAACCGGATGACGGGTCAGGCGTCGCAATTGGCGAACTCCACCAACACTTCCGCCCAACCTTCGCTGTCGGCATCCCCGAGCGTCCCGGCGGCTTTGCGCGCAGCCGTAGACAGCGCCATGTCCCGGTAGCTCGCGCAGGCCGCGGCCTCATCCCCGGCCCGGCGAAAATGCAGCGCAAGGAGATAGTGCTGCACCCAGACATTGCGCTGAAGTGCCGGCATGTCCGGGCTCGCCGCCAGCATGTCCTGATGGTATTCCATCGCGTCGAGAAGCAGCCGCCCGGCCTCCTCGTGACGCCCGAGACCACCCAGCGCCGCCGCCATTTCGCCCTTGTGAATGACCAGCATTCGCATGGCGTCAGCGTCCAGAGGGTCAGCATCAATGCGCTTTTGCGAGAGTGCGATCGCGTATTGGTAATCCTCCAGCGCCCGGTCATATTCCCCCGTCAGGCCCAGCACATAAGCCCGGCGCCCATAGGCGAGCGACTTGCCGCGAATGGCGAAATTGTCGTTCGGGCGGATCGCCTCGATGGCGGGATAGAGTTCGATGGCACGGTCCAGCGCGGCGATCGCTTCAGGGTAGCGTTCCTCATAGGTCAGCGCCTGACCGAGGACCCGGTAGGCTGAATTGTTCAGCCTGAGCAGCCCCTCTTCCGGCGGCTCGCCCCGCGCCGCGCGCGCCGCGATCAGGGCCTCCGATTCGGCAATGATCGTCTCGTAGATCGCGATCGCCTCATCCAGCCGGTTTTGCGCCATGACCGCCTCCCCGCGCGAGCCGAGCGTGTAGAGAAGCGAAATCCGCCCCGCTTCGTCGCCCTCGCCGAGAATCTCGATGCGCCGCCGCAGCAGGGCTTCGGACTTGTCCAGAAGCAAAAGCGCCCCGTCCCAGTCATTGAGCGGATTGATCAGCGGTTCGGCCTCGTAAAAATAGTGCTTGGCCGCCAGGAGGAGCAGTTCCGGCTCGTCCGGCGTGAGCGCGAGTTCAGCGTCCAGTATGGCGCGGGCCTTGTCGAAGGCGGCTTTGCCCTCCTGCGGCATTTCGAGGCTGAATCCCTTGGGGCTGTTGTAGATCAGGCCAAGCCGGGTGAAACCGTCAGCGGTTTCGAGGCGCAGGTCACGCGGCGCGCCGGGGGTTGAGGCCATCTTGTCGAGATAGACTTGCGTGGCCTCTGCCAGTCCCCTGCGCGCGGCGGTGGAGCCGGGAACGCGGTCGATCTCGGCATAGACATCGGTGAGCATGGTGCGGGCGAAGGCGCGCAGGTCCGTGAAGCGCTCCTGTGCGATCGCGCGGGCCGCTTCCGCCTCGCGGTACTGGCCGTAGGTGATGGTGAGCGCTGCCGCCAGCGCGACGAAGGCCGCCGTAATTCCGGCGACAATGCCCTTGCGGCGGCGGATGTATTTGCCGAAGCGATAGCTCGCGCCTGCCCCCCGCGCACTCACCGGGCGGCCATCGGACCAGCGTTCGAGATCATCGAGCAGCGCATCGACCGAGTTGTAGCGGTCGTCGGCGTCATAGGCCCCGGCCCTGGCGGCAATGGCGGCCAGATCCATTGAGGGCGGCTGGCCGTCCATCAGGTCGGTCAGCAGCCGTCCCAGCGAATAAATGTCGGTGAGCGTGGTCGAGACCGTGCCGGTGGAGCGTTCCGGCGCCGCATATCCCGGCGTGAAGCTCAGGCTGATACCGGGCGCCTTGCTGCTTGAGGCAGGGTCTTCCGACAGCCGCGAAATGCCAAAATCGATCAGCTTTGCCGTTCCGTCCCGCGTCACCAGCACGTTGTTGGGCGTGATGTCGCGGTGGATGATAAGGTTCTGGTGGGCGTAGCGCACCGCCGCGCACACGTCACAGATCAACGCGACCCGCGCTTTCAGGTCGAGCCCGGCCTGCGCGACATGATCGAGGATCGGTGAGCCGGCAACATACTCCATTACGATATAGGGTGTGCCGTCCTCGGTTTCGCCGCCATCGAAAAGCCGGGCGATGTGCGGATGGTTGAGCCCGGCGAGCACTTGCCTTTCCTCCCGGAAACGCCCCTCCAGCACGTCCGACATGACGCCGGGGCGGATCACCTTGATGGCGGCGATATGCTCGAAGTCCCCGGCGTCCCGCGCCGCCTCATAGACCGCCCCCATTCCGCCCTGGCCGATCAGCCGGGTGATCCTGTAGGCGCCGATCCTCTCGGGCATGGGCATGGGCGCGAGCGTCTGGGGTGCGCCGCCTGTCGGCATGGCAGAAGCGGCGGAGGTGTCGGCGCGCAGCAGTGACAGAACCCGCTGGCGCACCGCCTCGTCGCCCTCCGTGCCGCCGGCCGTCTGTGCGACCACCCACGCGTGGCGTTCATCGGACGGCTGATCCAGCGCCAGTTCGAAAAGCGCCATGGCCCGAGATTCATGTGCCTTGTTCATCGTTATCCTCAATCGATCTCAGGGCGTCGACCAGCCATGCGCGTGCCACACGCCAACTGCGCTTGACGGTTGAGTCCGAAACGCCGGTGACCTCGGCGACTTCCTCAAGGCTCATCCCGCCAAAATAGCGCAATTCCACCACTTCCGCCCGCTCCGGGTCGATCACGTGCAGCCGGATCAGCGCCTTGTCGAGCCGGTCGAGTTCGATCTGCTCGATGCCGCCGCCATGGATGTGGGTGATCAGCGTGACCTTGTCATGGCGGCGCTTGTCCGAGCCTTTCCGGCGGGCATGGTCGACGAGCGCGCGCCGCATCGCGCGGGCCGACAGCGCGAGGAAATGCGCCCGGTCCACCCAGTCGATCCGGTCGAGATTCATCAGCCGCAGCACCGCTTCATTGACCAGATCGCCGGTCGACAGAGACGTATTGCGCTCGTTGCGCAGCAGCGCCGCTGAAATCTGCAGGAGTTCGCGGTAGACAAGTTCGAACAACGCGTCGCGCGCCGATGTGTCGCCGCCGCGCCATGCATCGAGCAACACCTTGGCCTGATCTGTAGGCAGATTGCTGCGTTCTTCGGTCATATCCTGTCCCTGGCACGGAAACTGCCGCATATGCGACCCATCGGCAAGCGGTTGATCGCTGCAGGAGAATTGCGTTCGCCCGCCGCCTCAAAAATTCTGTTGACCCGGTTTTGCAACTTACCACGCCTACCATAGCAAGACCGGATTTCTGGTCCCCCACAATCCCTGGGAGGCAAGTGCATGGAACCTGACATCATCACGCCGACGGAAACGCCGGACCTGGCCAATGGCGACATCGCCGCCATCGTCGCCGCCATTCCGGACGAAGCCTGGCCGCTGATCCAGTGGCTCGGCACGGCAACAGCCGTGGCCACCGCGATCTGGATCGCGCTCAGCGTCTTCATCTGGTGGCGGCGTTCGGCATCAAATCTCACCCCGGTCATGGCCGCGGAGGTCAACCGCCGGGCCAGCCCCGACTTCCTCGAGCGCGACGAAGCCGGACGCGCCGAGGCGATCGCCAGAGGAGCGGCCTATGACAAGTCGCTCGATGCCCGCGACGCCGACGCGGCCCGCAAGCGCGACAAGGCCGACCGCAATGCCCGCAGATCG
>JBGSUF010000266.1:0-2040 GCA_041736285.1 Hyphomonadaceae bacterium
CGAGGGCGCGGGCGACGGCGACCTTGTGCGCGCCGAAGCGAGGCCCCAGCGCGGCTATGGGCCCAAGCGCGGCGTCGTGCTCGAAGTCATTGGCAAGGCCGGTGACGCCCGCGCCGCGTCCCTGCTGGCCATTCACGCCCACGCCATCCCGACGGAATTCCCCGCAGATGTGCTCGCCGCCGCCGAAAACGCCGCCGAGACCCCGAAAGTCCACCGTACAGACCTCACCGGATTGGCGCTGATCACCATCGACCCCGACGATGCGCGCGATCACGACGACGCCGTCCACGCCGTCCCGGACGACGATCCCAGGAATGAGGGCGGCTGGCGTGTGACCGTCGCCATTGCCGATGTCTCCGCCTATGTTCGCCACGGTGAACCGCTCGACCGCGAGGCCCGCAAGCGCGGCAACTCGACCTATTTCCCCGACCGTGTCGTGCCCATGCTCCCGCTGGAGCTTTCGGCCGACCTCTGCTCGCTGATCGCGCATGAGAAGCGCGCCTGCATGGCGGTCGAGATGGTGTTTGACGCCGAGGGCCGGAAAATCCGCCATAAATTCATGCGCGCCACCATGCGCTCGGCCGCCAAGGTCTCCTACGAGCAAGCGCAGGCCGCCATTGACGGGCGCACCGATCACATCACCGGCCCGATCCTCGACACCGTTCTGCGCCCGCTCTGGGGCGCTTATGAGACCATGTCCATCGCCCGTCGCCGGCGCGGCCCGCTCGAACTCGACATGCCCGAACGGCGCGTCACCTTTGGCGAGGACGGCCGCGTCGAGGGCGTGCGCGTCAAGGATCGCTTTGACGCCCACAAGCTCATCGAAGAGATGATGATCCAGGCCAATGTCTGCGCCGCCGAGACGCTGGAGGCGAAGAACTCACCCCTCATCTACCGCGTCCACGACCAGCCGTCCGAGAGCAAGATCGCCGCGCTGGGAGACTTTCTTTCCACGCTCAACATGAAATGGACCAAGGGCGAACGCGTCACCCCGGCCCGTTTCAATCGCCTCCTCGACATGGCCCGCGACGGCGACAACGAGGTCACGGTCTCCGAAATGGTCCTGCGCAGTCAGGCGCAGGCCGTCTACTCGCCGGAAAACCTCGGTCATTTCGGCCTCTCGCTTTTGAAGTATGCCCACTTTACCTCGCCAATCCGGCGCTATGCCGATCTTGTCGTCCACCGGGCGCTGATCCGGGCGCTCGGCTTTGGCGGCGACGGGCTGTCGGACTACGAGCTTCAGGTGCTGGAAGACACAGCTCAGCATCTGGTCATGACCGAGCGGCGCTCCATGGCCGCAGAGCGTGACGCCACCGATCGCTACCTCGCCCTTTTCCTGGCAGACCGGGTCGGCGCTGAATTTGACGGCCGCATCACCGGCGTTGCGAAGTTCGGGCTGTTTGTCCGCCTCGCCGAGACCGCCGCCGACGGCTTCATCCCCGCCGCGCGTATCGGCGAGGATTACTGGGCGCATGACGAAGCCTCCCAGGCCCTCGTCTCCACCGACACCGGCAAGCGTTACGAGCTTGGCATGCCCGTCCGCGTCCGGCTCGCCGAGGCGACCCCCCTGACCGGCGGCCTGCTGCTGGAAATGCTGAGCGAGCCGCGTCCCCCCCGCAAGGATCTCGCCCGCCCGACCCGTTCAGGACGCCGCGACGGGCCACGCAGCGCCGCCTCTGGCCGCCCCGGCCCGCCGCACAATCGCAAGGGCCCGCCCGGCAAGGCTACGGGCAAAGGCAATCCGAACAAGGGAAAGCGACGCACCAAATGACCAGGGCCTCACCCTACGATCCGCGCGATGTGGCCGCCCATGTCGACCTTCGCCTTGATGACGAGATGCCGGTCAAAGCGCGCGCTGGCGAGAAGGGCCGCGCCCCCCGCCCGCTCGACGCCGCAACGCTGATCCTCGTCCAGCGCGGCAATGGCGATCCGCGCGTCCTGATGGGGAAGCGCTCTCAGGGCCACAGCTTCATGCCGGACAAATACGTCTTCCCCGGCGGCCGCGTTGATCCCCACGATGCCCGCATGCCCTCCTGCACC
>JBGSUF010000284.1:0-5570 GCA_041736285.1 Hyphomonadaceae bacterium
CCGCCGCCGAGCAGACCGCGCGCGCCGGATATGCTCAGGCGGCCGCAAAGCTCAGTGATGCGCGCGGCCGTGCGGGCGAACGTCTCGCGCAGGCGGTCATGGCGGAGCTTGCCCCCCTGAAACTTGAACGCGCACGTTTCAGGGTTGCGATGACCGAAACGGATCCGGCCCCATCGGGTCAGGATGACGTCGTGTTCGAGATCGCGACCAGTCCTGGCGCCGCCTTCGGTCCATTGAGGCAGATCGCGTCGGGCGGTGAACTGGCGCGTTTCTCTCTTGCACTGAAGCTTGCACTCAGCGAAACCGGCGATGCCGGAACCATGATATTCGATGAAGTTGATCAGGGCGTTGGTGGCGCCGTGGCGGTTGCCATTGGCGAACGGCTCGGACGGCTTGCTGCGCATCGCCAGCTTCTGGTCGTCACCCACTCGCCCCAGGTCGCCTCTTGCGCGCGTCGGCAATTGCGCATCGAGAAGGAATTCGGCAATGACGGTCTTGGCATTACGCGGCTCGCCGTGCTTTCGGACACAGAACGCCGCGACGAAATCGCGCGGATGTTGTCGGGGCGCGAAGTGACGCCGGAGGCAAGGGCCGCGGCAGGGAGGTTGCTCGAGCGTGAAGCAGACATCAACACCGCAGGATCAGACGGATGATGTGGCTGTGGCGGATCTGGACGCGGTGGCAGCAGCGGCAGAAATCGCGCGGCTTGCATCCGCCATCCGGGCCGCTGACACGGCTTATTACAGGCATGATGCGCCCGTCATCTCCGACGCCGAATATGATCTTCTCCGGCGGCGACTGGAGGCCATCGAAACGCGCTTCCCGGAGTTTCGCACCGATGACAGCCCCTCAATGCGGGTCGGTTCCGAACCGGCCCCGGGCTTCGGCAAGGTCACGCATGGCGCGCCGATGCTCTCGCTCGACAACGCTTTCAGCGCTGACGACGTTGCCGAATTCATCGCAAGGGTCAGGCGATTCCTGGGCCTTGATGCCGACACACCCGTGCGCACCTGCGCCGAGCCCAAGATCGACGGACTATCGGCCAGCCTCACCTATCAAGACGGCGTCCTGGTCCGCGCCGCCACGCGCGGCGACGGACAGGTCGGCGAGGACATCACGGCCAATATCAGGACACTCGCCGGCATTCCGCACCGGTTGGGCGGGGATGGCTGGCCGGGCCATGTCGAGATTCGCGGCGAGGTGTTCATGTCGGCGGAGAGCTTTGCCGCTCTCAACGCCCGCGAGGCCGCACGTGGTGCGCGGACATATGCCAATCCGCGCAACGCAGCCGCTGGCAGCCTTCGCCAGCTCGATCCGGCCGTCACCGCAGAGCGGCAGCTGGACTTCTTCGGCTATGGCTGGGCGGCGGCAAGCGAGGCCTTCGCCAGCACGCAATCGGGCGCGATGGAAAGGCTCGGAGACTGGGGATTTCGCGTCAATCCGCTGTTTGCCGTCTTCGAGACGGTGGATGGGCTTCTCGGCCACTTTGAGAAGATCGGGGAGCTGCGACCGGACCTCGGCTATGACATTGACGGGGTGGTTTACAAGATCGACCGGCTCGACTGGCAGTTGCGCCTCGGATTTGTCTCCAGGTTTCCGCGCTGGGCGATCGCGCACAAGTTCGCAGCCGAACGCGCCAGAACCCGCCTTCTCGGCATCGACATACAGGTCGGACGGACAGGGACGCTCACGCCGGTCGCACGGCTTCAGCCCGTCACGGTTGGCGGCGTGGTTGTGTCCAACGCAACCCTTCACAATGAAGATGAAATTGCCCGCAAGGACATCCGGCCGGGTGACACGGTCGAGGTCCAGCGCGCTGGCGACGTTATCCCGCAAATCCTCGGTGTCGTCGATGCCGATCGCGCAGAGCGCGGCCCGCCATGGATCATGCCGGAGGTGTGTCCGCGTTGCGGCAGCGCCGCGGTGCGCGAGACGGGGGCTGATGATGGCCCGGCCGACGCCCGCCGCCGCTGCACGGGGGGGCTGGTCTGTCCGGCGCAGGCCGTCGAACGGCTGCGCCATTTCGTCTCCCGCAAGGGCCTCGACATCGAGGGACTTGGCGCACGGCAGATCGAACTTTTTCACGAGATGGGCGTCGTCACTTCTCCGGTGGATGTCTTTCGCCTTGAGGCCGCGATTGCGGACGCCGGTCATCCCCCCCTCAGCGCCTGGGAAGGGTTTGGCGAAACGTCGGCGGCCAATCTCATCAACGCCATCGACAGGCGCCGGAATGTCGCCTTTGCGCGCTTCCTCAACGCGCTCGGCATACGTCATGTCGGGGAAACGACATCGGCGGCTTTCGCCCGCCATTTTCTCGAATGGGACGTTTTCTGGTCCACCGTCTCGGCGGCAGCCTCTGGCGACCTTTCCGCTTCAGCCGAACTCACATCCATTGACGGGATTGGCGACGCTGCCGTGTCCTCCCTGATCGACTTCTGCAACGAAGCGCACAATCGCGATATGCTGGAGGCTCTGCTTGTGGAAGTCACCGTCAACGCTGCCGAGCCGCCGGCCACCTCGTCGCCGGTGTCTGGCAAGACGGTCGTGTTCACCGGCACGCTGACGCGGATGACGCGGGACGAGGCAAAGGCCGGGGCGGCAGCGCTCGGTGCCAAGGTGTCCGGCTCGATTTCGGCGAAGACCGATATCCTCGTTGCGGGGGAGAAGGCCGGGTCAAAATTGAAAAAAGCCGAAGAACTGGGCGTGTCCGTGATGTCGGAGGAGGAATGGCTTGCGCTGATCGCCCGGCCGGGGTGACATCTACTTTCGGCGCTGGCCTGCTGATGGGGCCGGCCTGCTGATGGGGCCACCCTTCTTGCAGTGGCGGCCTGCTGATGGGACGGCGTGGTCGCACGCGCGGTGCGGGGCCGCCGGATGATCGGCCACTGCCCTGCACGCCGGATCAGTCGCCAGCGGCGGGATCGGCATCTTCCTCCCCGCGTGCCTCGACCTGCATGGCGGCCTCGAGGCCGCCTGCGGCGAAGGCGAGGCGCACGAGGCCGGCAATGCTTTCGACGCCCGATTTGTCGAGCACGCGCGCACGGTAGAATTCCACCGTACGCGGACTGATATCGAGGTTGCGTGCGACGACCTTGTTGGCCGCGCCGCCGATCAGTTCCTTGAACACATCCGCTTCGCGCGGGGTGAAGCTGGCGATGGTTTCCTGCGCCGCGCGGCGGGTCGCCTGGGCCTGGCTTGATGCCCGCGCGCGGGCCTGTGCCCGGTCGATGGCTGCAAACAAGGCGTCTCGTTCCCACGGCTTTTCGATGAAGTCGAAGGCCCCCTCCTTCATCGCGCGCACCGCCAGTTCGACGTCGCCATGCGCGGTGATGATGATGACCGGCTGGGCAACGGCCCGCGTCTTCAGGTGGGCCAGCGTGTCCAGCCCGGTCATGCCCGGCATGAAATAGTCCATCACGATACAGCCGCCCGCGCCCGCATCGCCGCCGGCGTCAAACCAATCGAGAAGTGCCTGTCCGCAACCGAATGTCAGGCTGGCCCGGCGCCGGGCGGAAAGCAGTGTCGCCACCGAATCGCGCACACCCGCGTCATCATCGACGACAAGGATGAGGTCCGGCGCGCCGTTCGCCCCCGTATCGGTCATGGCCTCACTCCTGCGTGTCTGTGCCTGCGCCGGCCTCGTGGGCCGCAAATTGGCGAGGCAGCGTGATGGTGAAGACGGCCCCGCCGCCCGGACTGTCGCTCACCGCGATCGTGCCGCCATGGGCATCGACGACGCGGCGAACGATGGCGAGACCAAGACCCAGCCCCGAAGGATTGGTCGTCACGAAGCTTTCAAAGACCTCCGCCTTTCGTGCATCGGGGATGCCGGGGCCGGTGTCGGCGATGGCCATCTCCATCACGTCGCCCTCGACGCGCGTGCGCACGGACAGCCGCCTGACGGGTGAGGACTTCATGGCGTCCACGGCGTTGTTGATGAGATTGGTCAGAACCTGCTGCATCTGCACGGGGTCAAACCAGCCCTGCGCGTCCGCGCCCTGGCCGCTGCCGCCCTCGATGTCGCGCTCGATCTCGACGCCGGCAAAGGCGATTTGCGGGGCCAGGAAGACCAGCGCGTCGGCTGCCGCCTGATGGAAATCGCCCATGCGCGGCGTCGTTTCCCCGCGCAGTGTCATGCGGCGCATCCGGCGGATGATTTCTGCGCCTATCCGCGCGCGGGAGGCCGCCCGGCGGGCCGTTTCCCGCAGGAATTCAAGGTCCACCCCCGCCTCGCCGGGGTCGGTGATGTGCAGGTCCATGGCGTCCATGTAATTGGCAATCGCGGCCAGCGGCTGGTTCAGTTCGTGGGCGACGGAGGCGGCAAACTCGCCGAGTGCGCTCTGACGGGACGCCGTTTCAAGCGCCTCGCGCAGTGATTGCATGCGCGCCTCGGTCGCCACTCTTGCCGTGATGTCGCGGACCAGTCCGACATATTCGACCTCTCCGCTGCTGGTGATCTCGCTGATCGCGATCTCGACGGGAAACAGCGTCCCGTCAGCGTGGACAGCCTGAAGGCGGCGCCCGAAATTGGGCAGTTTGCGCACGCCGGTGCGCTGGAAGTTCTCGATATACTGATTGTGCTGGCGCGCGTGGACCTGCGGCATCAGCAGCCCGATATGGGCACCGATCACGTCCTGTGTCCGGCGACCGAAGATTGCCTCGGCGCGTCCGCCAAAGTCGATGATCCGGCCATCGCCCCTGATGCGGACGATGGCGTCCGGCACGGTGGCGTGCACCCCTTCCAGAAGGGACTGGCGCTCCATCAAAAGCTGACGCAGCCGTCTGTCCTCGACGACGAGGCCCGCCAGCCGCAGGACTTCTTCGGTCAGGTCACGAACGACGTCGCCGGCCACAGATGTGTGCGGCCCGCGCAGCATGACGACCATGATGGGCGGCGCTTCCCCCGGCACGCGGATCGAGATGACGTCAATCTCCTCGCCATCCCCGGCCCGCACCGTGAAGCGGTCGCCCTCACCTCTGGCGATTTCCTCGCGGGCCACTCCGGAAAGCGTGTCGGCGAGCGCGGCGATCTCGGCGGGGCTGAGCGATGGCCCGGCCAACGGCGTGACGACCTCGCCGCTCACACGGAAGGCGCCCGCCCGCCCGGCGCCGGGCAACGCCTCGAACGCGGCCAGCAACGCCTCCGCCGCCGCCTCCAGCGGACCGCCGGTGAGCACCGTTTCGGCGGCGGCGTGCAGGTGGCCCGTCAGGCGGGCAATGTTGGCGGCAAACTCCATCTGTTTCGAATGGCACGGATCGGCACGCGGGTTAAGGCCCACCGGAAACGATGCCCCGGAAACGATATCAGTGCATCATCAGGACGGGGCGGTCGGCCTGGCTGAGGATGGCGCGCGTCACCCCGCCGAGCAGGCTCTCTTCCATGCGCGAGTGCGAATAGCCGCCCATGACGATCATCTCGGCTCCGGCGTCGCGGGCGCGCTGCAGCAGGTGTTCGCCAATCCGCCCGCGAATGTCGGCCTCGAACTGGACGCGGGTGCGCACGCCGTGGCGCGCGAGCGTGACCGAGAAAGCCTCCGCGTCGGGCGTTCCCTCGCGCGTTTCCCGCCCGG
>JBGSUF010000296.1:0-2895 GCA_041736285.1 Hyphomonadaceae bacterium
GATGGCCGCGCGGCGCAGGCCGAAGGGGTCCTTGGTTCCGCTGGGCGCCATGCCCGCCGGGGCCATCGAAGCTGAACTCAACGCCCGCTTCGAGGCGTTCGCCGGCCACATGACGCTCGATGGCCCGCAAATGTCCTATCCGCTGGAGCTGCGCCTCGCCGAAAGCATGCAGTCCCCCCGTGTGGCAATCGTCGGGGATGCGGTGCGCCGCCTCAGCCCGATTGCCGGGCAAGGCCTCAATTCAGGGCTGAAGGATGTTGCCGCGCTGGTCGAGCTGATGGAGGAGCAGCGCCGCATCGGTCTCGATTTCGGCGCTTCATCCGTGCTGGAGCGTTATGAGCGCTGGCGGCGCGCCGACAGCCTGATGGTCGCCATGGCGATGGACGCGATGACGCGCGGCTTTTCCGGCCGCAGCCTGCTGGCCCGGCCGGTCAAGGCCCTCACCCTCGGCCTCGCCGACCGCATCGGCCCCCTCCGCCGCGCCCTCGTCGCACAAGCCTCCGCCACCCAACGCAACCTACCCAAACGCATGCAGGTTTGAAACGCGTCAGGCCGCGTTTATGGACTTTGGGGAAATGATCAATGGGTCTGGAAGAACCAGCGCCCCGCGTCTGCCGTGACGATCCACTAAAGGACGACGGCTATGCGCTCACCCGTCTCCTGCAAATTGCCCTTTTGCATGGGTCTGATCGAACCGCTCGTGCAGACGATCGCTCATGCTCTGCATGAAAAAGCGTGGTCGCGGGGGTGACCCACCCTCTATGACCCGCGCGCCTCCCCTCCCTAACCGCCCGCGCTGACGGCGCACATGGCGGCGCGCAGGACGCGGTCGCCGATGGTCCAGCCGGGGGCGAAGGTTTGCGCGATGGTGCCTTTGGGGTGGGGCGAGGGGATTTGCGTCACGGCCTCGTGGATGTGCGGATTGAAGGCGTCACCCGGCGCGGCGCTGACGGCCTTGACGCCGTGGCGGGCAAAGACGGCGTGCAACTCCTTGTGCGTCATCGCGACGCCGTCAAACAGGGAGCGGCCTTTCTCGCTCATTTCCGACAATGCCGCCTCATCAATGGCCTCAAGCGCACGCTGGAAATTGTCCGCAACCGACAGCATGTCGCGGGCAAACCGCTCGATGGCATAGGTGCGCTCTTCTGCGGTCTGGCGCTCGGCCCGGCGGCGGACATTCTCCGTGTCGGCGAGCGCCCGCAAAAGCTTGTCCTTCAGCGCGCCGACCTCGAATTCGAGTTCCGCGACGCGTGCAAAGCCGTCGTCGGCGGCGGTTTCAGCCGTGCCGTCATCCTGTTCTTCGACGCCGAGATCGGCCGATTTGGCTTCATCCTGGGTCTTGTCTGCGTCGCTCATGCTCATCACTCGTTCTCCCGTGTCTGGTTTTCCAAAAGGCTGCGGCGCGCGGCCGGTTTCTAACGTCTCCGGTCCGCCCCGGCTGCCATGATCCGGCCGACGACATTGGCGGTGTAATCGACCATCGGGATGATCCTTCCGTAGTTCAGCCGGACCGGGCCGATGACACCGAGCGCGCCGATAACGCGCCGCTCTGCATCCATGTAGGGCGCGACGATCATCGCCGAGCCGGACAGCGAAAACAGCTTGTTCTCCGCCCCGATGAACAGCCGCAAGCCCTCGCCCTGACGCGCGCCATCGAGCACTTCCAGCAGCGACTGCTTGCGCTCCAACTCGTCAAAGAGTTCACGCACCCGGTCCAGCGTACCAAGCGCCTCGGCATTCTCCAACAGGTTGGCGCGCCCGCGAACGATCAGCGCGCGGCGCTGGCCGACATCTTCGCCCGACCACTCGACGAGACCGTCCTCGATAAGGCTCGCCACCCGGGTGTCGAGTTCCGCCCGGCGCGCATTCAGCTCGTCAAGCATGACCCGGCGCGCTTCGGAGAGATTGCGACCCTTCATCCGCGCGGTCAGGAAATTGCCCGCCTCGATCAGCGCCGTCGCCGGCAGGCCGGGAGGGATGGCGAAGATGCGGTTCTCCACCTCGCCATTCTCCGCAACGATGATGGCGAGCGCCTGGCCATCGCGCAGCGGCACGAAATCAACCTGTCGGATGGCATTGTCGCGCGTCGGGGAGGCGACAAGCCCCGCCCCGCCCGTCAGCCCGGACAAAAGCTCCGATGCCTCACCGAGCAGATCATTCATATTACGGCCCGCCGCGTTCAGGCGCGTATCGATCGCCACCTTGTCGCTGTCGGAAGGCTCTCCGATCTGCAGGAAACCATCGACAAACAGGCGCAGGCCGTTGTGGGTCGGCGAGCGGCCGGCGCTGGTGTGCGGGCTGTCGATCAGGCCGAGATCGGAAAGATCGGCCATCACATTCCGGATCGACGCGGGTGAGAGACTGACCCCGCGACGCGACAATGTTCGCGAACCGACCGGCTCGCCGGATTCCAGATACAGTTCGACGATCTCGCGGAAGATGTGTCGCGAACGTTCATCCATCCGCTGGAGCGTGGACCGGCTGTCGAATGCTGATGTCATCGCCTGCAAGTTAGGGATGCGCGCCGCGCGAGGGAAGGGGCAGGCCGCGCGCTTGTGCCGCTGCAAGCAGCGTATCGGGCAGAACTGGACTTGCGCGGCGATAAAAGGCACAGGTCGCTCGCAACCTGGAAGGCTATCCATGACCCAATCTCACCGCCCGTCCCGCCGCGCCGCAGATGAAATGCGCCCGATCACCCTCGAAACCGGCGTGACGCGCTATGCGGAGGGCTCATGCCTGGCAAAGTTCGGCCACACCCATGTGCTCTGCACGGCGAGCTGGGAGCGTTCGGTCCCGCCTTTCCTCAAGGGACAGGGCAAGGGCTGGGTGACGGCGGAATACGGCATGCTGCCGCGCGCGACGCACACGCGTGGCCGCCGCGAGGCCGCCGCCGGC
>JBGSUF010000316.1:0-34907 GCA_041736285.1 Hyphomonadaceae bacterium
CGCGAGCGCCTCTTCGCGGTCGTCACACGCCAGCAGACGCGCGGCAAGCCAGGGGTCACCGACCCGGCCTCCGGCATTGAGGCGCGGCCCGAGGACGAAACCGGCGTGATAGGTGCTGTCGGCGCGCGCAATCCCCGCCACATCGCATAGCGCCTGAATGCCGGGATTGCCGCCGCGTGCCAGAATGTTCAGCCCGGAAACGACGAAAGCCCGGTTGACGCCCTCCAGCGGGGCCATGTCGCAAATCGTGCCGAGCGCGCAAAGGTCCAGCATGTCGAGTGGGTCCGGCAACCCTCCCGGCGGCGCAATGCCCCGCCGCTTGGCGACCCGGTTCAGCGCCACCAGGAAGACGAAAACCACCCCCGCCGCCGCAAGATGTCCGCAGCCGGACGGGCAGTCGGGCCGGTTCGGATTGACCAGAGCCAGCGCCGGCGGCATGTCGCCCGGCGGCATCAGATGGTGGTCGATGACGATCACGGGCAGACCGATCTGCGCCGCCGCTTCAAGCGCATTGAACGCCGCCGCGCCGCAATCGACGGTGATGACGAGATCGACACCTTCGGACTTGAGGTGCGCGAATGCCTCGGCCGAGGGACCATAACCCTCTTTCAGCCGGTCCGGGACGTAGAGTCCGAGATCCCGTCCCCAGGCCCTGAAATAGCGCGTCAGTTGCGCCGATGACGTGCCGCCATCGACGTCGTAGTCGGCAAAGACCGTGACCTTTCGCCCTTCGGTGATGGCATCCATCACCTCCTCGGCCGCCTTGTCCATGTCGGCAAAGCTGGAAGGATCGGGAAACAGGTTGCGCAGCTTCGGCTCCAGGAAGCTCTCCGCCTGTGCCGGACTGACACCGCGCGTCGCAAGCAGCCGCGCCAGAAGATCATCGCCGCCAAGCGCCTGCGACAGGCGACGCACCTCAGCGTCTTCCACGGGAACAAGTTCCCACCGCCGCTGGCAAAGTGAGTTCTCGACATTGAGCAAGGCCGGCGGAAGTGGTGGGCGGGAATCGGTTGTCATCCCGCCGTTTTAGGTTACCCGGGGCGTTTCGTCTGCACCCGGCGCACCAGGCCGTCATGCGATGTCATGACGAGGGTGTCGGTCGTCCAGATGCCGCCCTCATGACGCACACCCGCCAGGAGGCTGCCATTCGTCACCCCGGTCGCGCAGAAGACGGTGTCAGACGACACCAGTTCCCTGAGTTCATACTTGCGCGCCAGATCGGTGATGCCGATACGGTCGGCACGCTTGCGCTCGTCATCATTGCGGAAGAACAGACGCGCCTGCATCTGCCCGCCGACGCAGTTCAGCGCCGCCGCAGCCAGAACACCTTCCGGTGCGCCGCCCTGACCCATGTAGATGTCGATGCCGGTGTTCGGCATGGTGGTTTCGATGACGCCCGCAACGTCGCCATCGGTGATCAGCGAAATGCGGGCACCTTCGGCGCGCAGGCTTTCGATGATGTCACGGTGGCGCGGGCGATCGAGCACACAGGCCGTGATCTCCGACACCGAGACGCCCTTGAAGGCGGCCAGCGCGCGGACATTCTCGCCCGGGGTACGGTCAAGATCGACAATGCCTGCCGGATAGCCCGGCCCGATGGCCAGCTTGTCCATGTAAACGTCAGGCGCATGAAGCATCGTTCCGCGCGGTGCAATGGCCAGCACGGCGCAGGCGTTCGGCATCGCCTTGGCCGTCAGCGTGGTGCCTTCGAGCGGATCGAGCGCGATGTCGATGTCGTCGCCCTCGCCAGTGCCGACTTCCTCGCCGATATACAGCATGGGTGCTTCATCGCGCTCCCCCTCGCCGATCACGATGCGGCCCTTCATCCGAACCTCGTTCAGGGCGGTGCGCATGGCATCGACGGCCGCCTGATCCGCGGCTTTCTCGTCACCGCGGCCAACCGAGCCGTAGGCGGCGATGGCGGCGGCTTCGGCAACACGCGTGATGGCGTCGGCGAGTTCGTTGGAAAGGCGTTGGGTGGCCATCTGGATCAGCTCCGATACTTCGTGGTCAAAAGGATGACGTTGATTCTGCAGTTTCCGGGTTTACCGGATCGTGTGTGCAAGGCGTGCGCCATCAGCGTTGTGCGCTTTCGATAACGATCAGGTGAGGCTCTCCGATGGATGTCGCGAGCGCACTGATGGCGCGCCGCGCCGCCTCGATTTCCGAATAAGCACATGGATGTGTCGCGATCGCGACAGGAGCGGCGCCATCCTGCGCCGAATCCTGCACCAGTTTGTCGACGGAGACGTTCGCTTCCGCCAATGCCTCGCTTAGCGCCGCCAGAGCGCCGCGCTGGTCGGAGAGGCGCACGCGCATGAACCACGGGGCGACCTGCGCCTCGTCCGGCGGTACAAAGCGACGCTCAGCATGACCCGGCGCGCGTCCAAAGGCGGGACGAGGCGATCCCTCGAACAGATTCGAAATGTCGCCCATGACCGCGCTCGCCGTCGGACCGGAGCCTGCACCACGCCCGGTCAGGATGAGCTGATCCAGCGCTTCGGCTTCGATGCGGGCGGTGTTCAGCGACCCATTGACGTTGGCCAGCGGATGGTCGCGGGGCAAGGCACGCGGCGCGACGCTGCAGGCCACACCACCGGGCACCAACCGGCCCTCCGCGATCAGCTTGATCCTGTAACCGAGCCGATCGGCAAGCTGCAAGTCAAGCAGGTCGAGCCGGTCGACACCGCGCACCGACACCTGAGAGAAATCGAGGTCAGCGGAAAATGCGATGGCCGACAGTATGGCGATCTTGTGGGCCGCATCCGTCCCGGACACATCGAGGAAGGGATCGGCCTCCGCATAGCCCAGCCGCTGCGCATCGGCCAGGACGTCGGCATAGGCGCGCCCAGCCTCCAGCATTTCGGTCAGGAGATAGTTGCACGTGCCATTCAGGATGCCGGTCACACGCTGCACGGCGATGCCGCTGAGGCTGTCACGCAGCACCCGCACCACCGGGATGGCGCCGGCAACCGCAGCCTCAAACAGCAGGTCCACGCCGGCCGTCTCGGCCATCCGCGACAGCGCCGGCCCGTGTTCGGCAATCAGAGCCTTGTTGGCGGTCACCACCGGCTTTCCGCTGGCCAATGCCGCCTCGACGCTCAGCTTGGCAGGTCCGTCAGACCCGCCGATGAGTTCGATGAACACGTCGGCTTCGCTCAGGCGGGCCAGTGCCACAGGGTCATCAAACCATGTGTAGCCGGAGACATCGACGCCGCGCGCCCGCGAACGATTGCGCGCACTGATGCCGACAATCTCGATCCGGCCGGGAAGCCGCGCCTCATGCTGGCGCTGGATCAGGTCGACCAGCCCCTCCCCGACATTGCCCAGACCGGCAATTGCGACGCGCAGTGTTTTCATAAGCTCTATTCTCCGGCCGCGGCGGGCATGGCGGCGTTTGGACCCTTCATCGACGTCAGGAAACGCTTCACATTGCGCGCCGCCTGACGGATGCGTTGTTCGTTCTCGACCAGCGCGATGCGGACATATCCGTCGCCATACTCCCCGAAGCCGACGCCGGGCGACACGGCGATATGGGCATGGTTGAGCAGTTGCAGCGAGAATTCGAGCGAGCCCATGTGCCGGCAGACGTCCGGCAATGGCGCCCAGGCGAACATCGACGCTTTCGGAGACGGTATGGTCCACCCCGCCCGGCCGAAACTCTCAACCAGCGCGTCGCGGCGCGTTCGATATACGCTGCGCAACTCGTCCACGCAGTCCTGCGGTCCGTTCAGTGCCGCGCACGCCGCCACCTGAATCGGCGTGTAGGCGCCATAATCGAGGTAGGACTTCACCCGCGCGAGCGCCCCGATCAGGCGCTCATTCCCGGCCGCGAACCCGACACGCCATCCAGCCATGTTGTAGGTCTTGGACATGGTTGTCGTTTCGATCGCGATATCGCGCGCACCGTCGACCTGCAGGATGGAGGGCGTCGGTTCGTCGAAATAGATCTCGTTGTAGGCAAGGTCGGAGAGGATCCACAGGTCGTGCTTGCGGGCAAACTTCACCGCCTCCCGGTAGAAGTCGAGGTCGACGACTTCAGCTGTCGGGTTGGAAGGATAGCAGAGCACCATGGCTGTCGGCTTGGGCACCGAATACATCACCGCCGTGCCCAGCCCGGAAAGATATTCCTCCGCCGTGAGCGCCTTTACGCTGCGGATCGTCGCGCCGGCCATGATGAAGCCGAACGAATGGATCGGGTATGTCGGGTTCGGCGCGAGGATCACGTCCCCCGGCGCTGAAATCGCCTGCGCGAGGTTTGCAAACCCCTCCTTGGAGCCGAGTGTCACGATGGCTTCGCGGTCGGGGTTCAGCGTCACGTCAAAGCGCCGCTTGTAGTATCCGGCCAGCGCCCGTCGCAGTCCGGCGATCCCGCGCGAGGCCGAGTAACCGTTGACGTCCGGCTTGCGGGCCGTCTCGATCAGCTTCTCCACGATGTGCGGCGGCGTCGGCAGGTCGGGATTGCCCATGCCGAGATTGACGATGTCGGCACCTTGCGCCCGCAAGGAGGCCATCGAACGGTTGACCTGCTCGAACACATAAGGGGGCAGTCGGCGTATCTTGTGGAATTCAGAGACCATCGGGCCTGTCCAGACAGAGGCGAAGGAAATGTAATGAATGAAGATCACGGCGGAGGTGCGCTAACACCCCCCCGCGCCGTCTATGCCCGTTTCAGGCGAACGCGTCCAGCGCCCCCGCCTGTTCCGCTCTGCCTACTGGCGAGCGCCCGTTCCGCGGACGGGCGGGGCTTCGGGGAAGAGCGGACGTTCGGCCTGTGTCGGCGGGACAAGTCCGGCAAAGACGGCCCGCTTGGTCCGGGCCCAGGCCGTGATGTCGGCGGCGGTGGTCGTCGGCAGTGCCGCCCGCGCGTTGGTCGCAAACAACACCTGAAACAGTTCAGCCGGGGTGCGTGCCGCATTGGTGGAAATCGATGGCCGGTCACCGGTGGTCACCGATGGGATGGTCTGGATGTCTGGGTAGTCTTCCCCGGCAATTTCGGTTCGCCTGTCCTGAAACCATTCGGGCGCGTCGTCGGCGACGCCGCGCATGGCATCCATCTGGCTCGCACATCCACCCAGCCAGAGCAAACCCATAAGGAAACCGATCTTCATGCTTTTGTTCCGGCCCTTCCGACTCATGAAATCACAAGACTTGTCTAGCATAATCGCGCGTTCATGCGATAGTTTGTGCATGTCATGAGCAAGATAGCTTCAGACGAGGTGGATTATGGGTGATAGCGAACAGAAGCAGACGACGCCGACGCTGAGCGAGCTGGCGATGAGCGATCTGGCCCATTTCCAGGACGGCACCGAATTGCAGCAGCTTTCGATCACCATGGCCGAGGCTCTCCAGGAGAGCCAGGCCCTGATGAACGACTTCCTCGGCTTTTCCCAGCGGTCGGTTCCGTCGGCGCTCGATCCGACCCCGCTTCAGGTCGCTGAGAGCTTTTCCGCCGTCGGCGCATCCCTGATGCAGCATCCCGAACGGATGATGCAGGCGCAAATGGAACTCTGGCAGGGATATGTCGATCTCTGGCAAGGCCTGCTCACCGGCGCGCGCGCAAGCAAAAGCCAGGACAAGCGCTTCTCAGACCCTGAGTGGACGTCCAACCCGTTGTTTCACATCGTCCAGCGCTCCTATGAGCTCAACGCACGCTGGCTGACCACGCTGGTCAACGCGGCCGAAGGCATTTCCACCTCCGATCAGCGCAAGGCCCGCTTTTTCGCGCAGCAGACGGTGGACGCACTGGCGCCCAGCAACTTCTTCTCGACCAACCCCGCCGCCCTTCGTGCCTTCATCGAAACGCGCGGTCAGAGCGCGCTCGAAGGTCTGCGCCAGGCGCGCGAGGATTTGCGCCGCTCCAGCGGCCGCATCACGATTTCGCAGTCTGACACCAGCCCGTTCGAGCTTGGCCTCAATGTCGCAACGACGCCCGGCAAAGTCGTGTTCCGCAACGACCTCATCGAAGTCCTGCAATACGAGCCGGTGAAGAAGAAGGCTCATGCCGTCCCCCTCCTGATCTTTCCGCCTTTCATCAACAAGTTCTACATCCTCGACCTGCGCGAAGAAAATTCGATGATCCGATGGCTCCTGGCGAAGGGCTTTTCGGTCTTCCTCGTCTCCTGGCGCAATGCCGACACCGTGACGCAGGATTACGTCTGGGACGACTATATCCGCGAGGGGATTTTTGCCGCCATCGACGCCGTGCTGGAGATTTCCGGCCAGAAGCAGGTCAACACGGTCGGCTATTGCGTTGGCGGCACGCTGCTCTCGACGGCGCTCGCCTGGATGTGCCGGCATGACGATGACCGCGTCGCCTCCGTCACCTATTTCGCATCACAGTCGGACTTCGCCGAGGCCGGCGAGCTGATGGTCTTCGCCGACGATGCCGCCATCAACCACATCGCCACCATCATCGAGCAGCAGGGCGGAATCATGCCGGGCGAGGTGATGTATGAGACGTTCAACTACCTGCGCCCGATCGACCTTGTTTATCGTTACGTCGTCGACAACTACATGCTCGGCCGCAAGCCCAAGCCGTTCGACCTGCTCTACTGGAATGCCGATCAGACCAACGTGCCGGGCAAACTGCACATTCAGTATCTCTCCGACCTCTATCGCGACAACAAGTTCGCACGCGGCGAATTCGAGGTGTTCGGAGAGAAAGTGTGCACGGCGGACATCACCGTTCCGGCGCTCTTCCAGTCGAGCCGCGGCGACCACATCGTGCCCTACGCCTCAACCTACCGCGCTGCGCGGCAATTCAGCGGCCCCGTACGCTTCCTGATGGCTGGCTCTGGACATATCGCCGGGGTCATCAACCACCCCGACGCGGTGAAATACCAGCACTGGGTCAATGAGGAACTGCCGGAAACGGCGGAGGCGTGGATCACGGGCGCCGTCGAGGTTCCGGGCAGCTGGTGGCCGGAATGGGTCAAATGGCTGAAGCCGCGCTCCGGTGAAAAAGTCGCAGCGCTTGCGCCGCATGACAAAGGCCTTGGTGATGCACCCGGCAGCTATGTTCGCCGCACGATGGCCGACATCGCCGAGGAACGTGCCGGCAGCTGACCGGGATCGGGCCTGCCCGCCCAGTCTCCCACCCCTGCCCCTCCCGGTCGGGCGTCGCGGCTGCGCTCGCCGGTTAAAGTCCCGCTGCCTCGTCCAGCCCGAGCGCAATGTTGAGATTCTGCACGGCGGCTCCGGAAGCGCCCTTGCCCAGATTGTCGAGCCGCGCAACGAGACGCGCCTGCGCGTTGCTGCCGAACACATAGAGTTCAAGCCGGTTGGTTCCATTGCACCCTTCCGGCTCCAGCGCCGCGAGGGCATCGCAGGCGCCGAGACTGGCCACGCTGACGAAACGCTCACCATCATAGGCCGCCGCCAGAGCTTCCTGGATGTCGGCCCGCCCGACGCTACCCGGCAACGCCCACAATGGCAGCGGAACCTCCACGATCATGCCCTGCGCATAACGTCCGACCGCCGGTGCGAACAGCGGCAAGTGACCAAGCCCGGCATGCACCATCATTTCCGGCGGATGCTTGTGTGCCTGCGTCAATCCATAGATGCGAAACGCCTCCCCGCCCCCCGCTGGTCCCTCAAATTCCGCGATCATCGCCTTGCCGCCGCCGGTATAGCCGGAAACGGCGTTTACCGTGACCGGGTACTCCATCGGCAAAAGCCCTGACGCGACCAGTGGCCGGACCAGCGCAATGAAGCCGGTCGGGTAGCAGCCCGGATTGGAAATCCGCCTTGAACCTGCGATCGCAGCCCGCTGGCCGGGAGCCATCTCGGCAAATCCATACGTCCAGCCGGGCGCGGTACGATGCGCGGTCGAGGCGTCGATGATGATGGTCCGCTCGTTGTCGACAAGCGCTGCGGCTTCTTTCGCGGCGTCGTCCGGCAGGCAGAGAATCACCGCGTCCGCAAGGTTCAGGAGCCGGGCACGTTCGGCCGCGTCCTTGCGCCGCTCCGGGTCGATGGAGAGCAGGGTGATGTCCGCGCGCCCGCGCAGCCGCTCAGCAATCTGCAGGCCTGTCGTGCCCGCTTCACCGTCGATGAACACCTTATGCGTCATGTCTAACACTCCCGAAGACTGGCCCGCTTCGCTCAGGGAACCTGGGTCGCTCAGGGAACCTGCGTCGATCAAGGAACTTGCATCGCTCAAGGAAAAAGGGCGCTCCCTCTTGAGAAGCGCCCTTTCCGAATTCACTCGCCAAAAGGCGTAACGGTCAGCGTTTCGAGAACTGGAAGCTCCGGCGCGCCTTGGCACGGCCATACTTCTTGCGTTCAACGGTGCGCGGGTCGCGCGTCATGTAGCCAAACGGCTTCAGAACCGCGCGCAGGGTCGGCTCGTAAGCCACCAGCGCACGCGAAATGCCATGACGAACTGCGCCAGCCTGACCCGAAAGGCCCGAACCCTTCACCGTGCAAACCACATCAAACTCGGTGCGGCGCGACGTGGCCAGCAAGGGCTGTTCGATCACCATGCGCAGGACCGGCCGGGCAAAGTACTCGGTCTGGTCCTTGCCATTGATCGTGATCTTGCCGGTGCCCGGCTTGATCCAGACGCGTGCGGTGGCCGACTTGCGGCGGCCGGTGCCATAAGAGCGGCCATACTGGTCGATCTTCGGTTCAACCGGCTCCAGGTCTGCAGTTCCCTGAACCTCTGAGCCGAGATCCTTGATGTCTTCGAGGGCTTGGGCGGTGTCTGACATCAGGCAGCTCTCACATTCTTGTCGTTCATGGACTTGAAGTCGACTTCGGTCGGCTTCTGCGCCTCATGTGGGTGGTTGTTGCCGGCATAGATGCGCAGTTTGGTCATCTGCTGACGCGCCAGGCTGCTTTCCTTGGGCATCATCCGAAGGACCGCCATTTGCAGGACGCGCTCCGGGAAACGACCGCTGAACAGACGCTCAGGCGTGGTTTCCTTGATGCCGCCCGGGTGGCCGGTGTGACGATAGTAAACCTTGTCACGGGTCTTGTTCCCGGTGAACACGGCATTCTCTGCGTTGATGACGACGATGTGATCGCCGCAATCAACGTGCGGGGTGAAATCAGCGCGGTGCTTGCCACGAAGGCGCTTCGCGATAAAAGAGGCGAGACGGCCGACCACGACGCCTTCGGCATCGATCACGATCCACTGATTCACCACCTCGGCGGGTTTTGCTGAATAGGTTTTCATCGCTCCAGTCGGAGCCTTTCTCGGAGAAGTTCAATGAAGATAGAGCGCGCTCGTCTAAAGCGCATGTGCACGCTTGTCAACGCAGCAGCGACTGCGAGCGTGTTCCTTACACTCGCTGCATGTGGAGATGGAAGCAAAAAATCAGAAACTGTCACACAAATTTCCGAACCGTTTGAATTGAACGCTATTTGGAACAGTGGCCCACTGCCGCGCGAGACCGTCGCCTTTGCCATGTCGGAGGGTGCAATCGGCGTCATGGCCATCGCCTATAAGGGCGCCGGCCTGCAGATTCTCGATCTGGAAGGCGCCCCTCTCGGACAGGAAGCCGACCTCAAGGTGGCAAGCCTTGCCCGTGGACAGGCGGTCTTCTTTGGCGAAACCGGCCTCGTCCTCTTTCCGGGGCTGGGAAGCGACGGTGCGGCGCAGCTTTACGCGACCGGTGAAGGACTGATCGCGCCGATTGCTCTCGACATCGACCTCGGCAACGCCGGCGCCATCGAGGGCATATGTTCAGGCAGCGCGGGCGGCGCGCCGGGCAGCGTGATGCAGATCGCCTACTGGACCAGCTCCACGCCATATTCCCTCATCTGGGGTGATGTGATCGCGGACGCCGAGGGGAATCTCAGCTTTGAGCCCAATGACAGCGTCACCGCCCGCAACGACATTTCAGCCTGCACGTTTGACGCTGGCGGTCCTGTCATTGCCGTCGGCCCGCGCGTGCTTCCCGTGCGCGACGTCGCCCTCACGTCCGAGCAACTCGAAGGACGCTTCAGCGCCTCGGCGCCGATCCGGGAGCTTGACCATCTCACGCGGGATGATGGAAAAAACTATTATGTCGGGCGCATTTCGACGGGGTTTGTCTTCCTCGTGGACACGGAAACGGGGGCTGGAAACATCCTCCTCGTCAGGCCCGGCCTTTCGGTCGAGGTGCCCGATGCGCCGTCCGGACTTGCCGCTCTCGGCAGCCCGCGCGGCGGCGGCTACCCCTATGGGGTCATCGCGCTGACCGGTCTCACCGAGGCGGGCGACAACAGGATCGTGTTCGTGGACACCGGGCCGCTCTTCGTCGCCTCTGTCGACTGAACCGGGTTCATACCCGTCAGCACCGGCGGACCCGGCCCGGCTCGATCATAGCTGAGGCCAGGTCCGCTGATTGCGCCAGGCGAGCCATACGGAAGCGAGCAGGACAACGACGCCCAGCCCCTGATGCACCAGCGCGAGGTTGAGCGGCGCCACGTAAACCAGCGTCAGCACACCCCAGGCCGCCTGACTGCACACCAGCGCCGCCACGACCAGGAACAACCGGCCACTTGCCGACTTCCGCATCCGCCATGCGTAGAAAACTGCGGCCACCATCAGCACATAGGCCAGCATGCGGTGATTGAACTGCACCGTTGCGCGGTTCTCGAACGGGTTGCGCAAGCCGTAATCCGCCCGCCAGTAGTCTGCCGGAAACACCTCACCCGCCATCATCGGCCAGTCGGTGTAGCTGCGCCCGGCATCAAGGCCCGCGACGAGCGCGCCCGCCGCCATCTGAAACCCGATCAGCCCGAGCAGCACCCACGCCGCGCCTCGCTCCGAGCGCGTCCCCGGCGGGCTGCCCTGTGGCGACATGTCGAGCCACGTCCATGCGATCACGCAGATGATGAAGAGTGCGAGGGTGAAATGAACCATCAGCCTGTACGGCGCCACATCAACCCGCGTGGTGTCACCTATGCCGCTGGCCACCATCCACCAGCCGATCAGCCCCTGCAGGCCGCCGAGCGCGACAAGCCCGGTCAGCCTCAGCGCCAGCCGACCGGTCAGCCATCTGCGCAGCGCAAAGAATGCGACACCGCCCACCGCGACCAACCCGATCAGCCGGCCGAGAAGTCTGTGGCCCCACTCCCAATAGTAGATGAACTGGAATTCCGGCAGCGTCATGCCAAAATTCTGCGTCTGATACTCAGCCGTCAGCCGGTATTTGTCGAACTCAGACTGCCATGCCGCCTCCGAGAGCGGCGGTAGCGTGCCCGATATCGGTGCCCATTCGGTGATGGACAGGCCACTGTCGGTCAGTCGCGTTGCGCCGCCGACAAGGATCATCGCGTAGACGAGAAGCCCAAGCAGGACGAGCCAGGCACGTATCACCCCCTGCCCGCCGCGCGCCGTGAGACGGAAATCAGCCGTCGCCGGGGCTGCCAATATCGGAGAGTCTTGGACAATGCTGCTCATACACCCTATTTGCGCGTCATGAGGTTGGCGGCAAGACGTGAAACGGGTGCAAACCCCTCTCAGGCGCCTGCCACTATGTCGCACCCGTTCAAGTGAAGGCGCAGGAAAAGTTCATGCGGACACGCAAAGCCATCGCGGTCATCATCATGCTCTTCCTCATGGCGGTGTACGCCGTGGCCGTGACGTCTATGTCCGGTCTGGTGAACACCTGGCCGCGCTGGCTACAGCTTGGATTCTATGCCGTCGCCGGCGTGGCCTGGGTCTTCCCGCTGAAGCCGGTCATCGACTGGATGAACCGGGCGCCCATGCCGGAGCCGGACGAGGACTGAAGCACTCAGTCTTCGCCGTCCTCCTGTCCGCGCGCGCCAACCTCCCGGCGCAGGCGGGCAAACAGAGCGGCGGTCTCTTCATCCAGCGTCTCCTCGTCGGCTGGGATGCCTGGCTGATGAGGCTCGGCAGAGCCTGTCGCCGAGGCGGCTGACGTTCCGGCCGGATCAGTTTCCGTTTGTTGTTGCGGTTCCGCCGCGTCGACTGGCTTTTCCACCGGCCTTTTCACAGGCTTGTCCACAGACCTTTCCACCGGCTTATCCAACGGCGTTCCGGCCCGATCGGACACGGGCGCCGCCTGACCAGCGGCATCGGCAGCGATGACTTCCCCGACGGTCTCGAGGCTCACGCTCTCGGCTGGCGGTTGCGGCGTCTGCGCCGAGCGATCAGTGTCCGTGCTCACGAAGGAGAGGATCGTTTCCCCGCCAACGAGGGTCTGCCCCGGCAGGACGTTCAGCGTCACCCCCGCCGGGAGCCACACATCGCACCAGCCGCCCAGCCTTCGCTTGCCGATCGGGCGACCCATCCGAACGACATCCCCCACCTCGACATCAAGCTCCATTCGCGGCCCGAACGCGCCCACAATCGCCTTCAGCCCGACAGTCCAGCCACCGCTTTCCACCGCCACACAAGACCATTCAAGGCCGTCATCATCGGGATCGACGGCGAACACCTGTCCCTGGCGTCCGGCATGATGGTGCGCCGCCGAGACATTGCCGGTGACCGGCGACTGGATCGGATTGCTGGACCATGGCGGCGAAGCGATGCGCACGCACATGACCGCCGCATTGCCCATGCCGAGTTCCGGCGGGGGTTCGGTGAACGAGACCGCATGCAGTATGCCGTCCACCGGGCTCACCACAGCGCCGTCGTCCTGGGGCGCAACCGGGCGCGCGCGCCGTGTCGCCGCCAGTATCACCACCGCGCCAACCAGCCCGATGAAGAACAGCCCTGACCAGATAAGTCCAAGCAGGAACCCAACGATGAGGCATGCGCCTGCACCGACCCAGCCCTCGATGTCAAAACCGGCGCGCGCCCACGGAAAGCGCCTCTTCATACCGTCGTCCGTCATGTCGCTCATTTGCTTCCCCGCATCCTTGCTGCTGGTCACGTGGTCTGCGCGATGGCATCGGCGGTGACCGGCGCGTCGCTCATCGCGATCTGCCTTCCCCACATATCGAAGAATTCGCCCTTTTTGGCCAGCAACGTCTGGAAATCTCCGCGCTCGACGACATGCCCGTCCCGCAGCACGAGAATCTCGTCGGCGCTGCGTATGGTCGAAAGCCGGTGCGCAACGGTGATGACCGTCCGCCCGCGCGCTGCCTCTTCCAGCGCCGCCTGCACGGCCTGTTCCGTTGCGGTGTCGAGCGCAGAGGTTGCTTCGTCGAGCACGAGGATTGCCGGATCGCGCAGGATCACGCGGGCGATCCCGACGCGTTGCTTCTCGCCGCCAGACAGCTTCAGCCCGCGTTCCCCGACCCGCGTGTCCCAGCCATCGGGCAGCTTCTCGATGAACTCCAGGAGCTGCGCCCGCCGTGCGGCGTCATCAAGCTCGCCTTGCGTTGCGCCCGGCCGTCCGTATGCGATGTTCTGGCGGATCGTATCGTTGAACAGCACCACATCCTGCGGCACGAGACCGAGCGCGCTGCGCAGCGATTCCTGCGTCAGGTCGCGCACGTCATGGCCATCAACGCAGACCCGCCCGGCGCCCGCCTCATAAAACCGGAACAACAGCTTCAGCAGCGTCGACTTGCCCGACCCCGACGGACCAACCAGCGCGAGCGATCGCCCCGGCTCGATCCGGAAGCTGACATCTCCCAGCGTCGCATCGCGTCCCGCATGGCTGAAGCTGACGGCCTCGAAGGCCACCTCGCCGCGCGGCGCTTCCAGAGCCGTGGCGTCCGGCTTGTCGGAGACATCCGGGGCCATGCCCATCAGGCCCCGCAGCTTTTCAAGGTCAACCGCCCCCTGCTTGATCTCCCGCCATGCCCAGCCGAGGATGTTGAGCGGCCGGTAAAGATTGAACAGGAGCAGCATCACGGCGGTCACGTCGCCAATCTGCATGCCGCCGGTCCAGACCTTCCAGACGGCAACGCCCAGCATCACGAAAAGCCCGGCATTCATGATGAATTCCTGCCCGGCATTCAATGCGGCGAGCGAGTTTGAGGTGCGGATATAGTGGTGATTGTATTCCCGGATCGCCGCGTCATACCGGCTGGTTTCCCGGCGTTCGGCGGCAAAAGCCTTGACCGTCTCGAAATTCGTCATCGAGTCCATCGCCCGCGCGCGCCACTCGGTGTCGGCCTGGTTCAGCTCCCGGCGCTGGCGCACCCGCCATTCCGTAACGACAACGGTAAAGCCGATATAGGCGACAATCGTCACGACCGCGACGAGCGCCAAGAGAGCGTCATAAGCGATCCACAAGACACCAGCGGCAAGGAAAAGCTCGATGAATGTCGGACCGATGTTGAACGCCAGAAAGCGTATCAGATAGTCGACCGAGGCTGCCCCGCGTTCGATGATTCTGTTCAGCGCCCCGGCCCGGCGGGTCTGGTGAAAGTTCAGCGAGAGCGACTGGGCGTGGCCGAACGCGTCAACTGCTGCAAGGCGCTGTGCGTTCTGGCTCACCGGCGCAAACAGCGCGTCACGCAGTTGCGGCAAGCCGGTTGAGGCGAACCGTATCACCGCAAAGATCGCCAGCGCCCACAGCACCGGCCCGATCACGGCCCCGGCGCCGCTGCCCTCGGAAAGTGCGTTGATTGCGCTGCCGAGAAACACCGGCGCAGCAACCGACAGACCCTTGGACGCGATCGTCAGGACCAGCGCGATCGCCATGATCGGCCGCCATTGCCGCAGTTCCGGCCGCGCCAGCAGACTGATGATGGAGCCAAGCGCCGCCCCGAGCCCGCCCGTGGCAGTGTCGATCTGATCGGGATTGTCGTTCGGGGCCGATGACGTCTTGGAAGCGGCAGGTTTTGTTTTCATGACAGGCAGATAATCACGCCGGACCGCCAAGGCCAGTGTTGCCCGGCCCGACAATTTGCGTTTCCCAAGGCGCGCAGGGCAGATAAAGTCTCGCACAGGACAAAGGCGAACCCGCGAACAAGGCTATTGCGACATGCAGCGACTGAAATCCATCTGCGTCTATTGCGGCTCCTCGAACAAGGTCGACCCGGCCTACATCAAGCTCGCCGAGGAAACCGGCCGGGCGCTGGCCGCATCCGGTATCCGGCTGGTTTACGGCGGCGGCGGTGTCGGCCTGATGGGGGCTTGCGCGCGCGCCGCACACAAGGAGGGCGGTGATGTTCTCGGCGTGATGCCGCGCTTCCTTCTCGCCAAGGAACGGATCTTCGAGGATGTCGAGCATCACATCGTCGATGACATGCACACCCGCAAGCAGATGATGTTCGACGAATCAGAAGCCTTCATCGTGCTGCCCGGCGGCATCGGCACGCTGGAGGAAGCGGTGGAAATGCTGTCCTGGGCGCGGCTCGGCCTTCATGCCAAGCCGATGGCCTTCATCGACCGTGACGGCTTCTGGGAGCCCTTCTTTCACCTGATCGATCACATCATCGAGGGCGGGTTCACCCCCGAAGAGTTCCGCAACATGATGATTCACGCCAACGACCCCGCCCGCGCCATCGACATGATCCGCGAGCGTGTGCTCGTCCTCGACTGATCGCCTCAGCCGGCCTGCGCGAGACGTGTCATGATCCGCTGCCGCCCGATCAGCGGCAACAGCGCTGCCATTTCCGGCCCGGTCGCCTGACCGGTCAGTGCGTGCCGAAGCGGCATGAAGAGCGCCTTGCCCTTGCGGCCTGTCGCCCCCTTGAGCGCGTTGGTCCACGCGCCCCACGTCTCGCCGGTTACTTCACCCGCCGGCAGATGCTTCCCGGCATTCGCGATGAAGTCGTGGTCTTCGTCGGCAATGTCGGCGCTGACGCTGCCATGGATGATATCGCCCCAGATCGCCGCGTCGGCCAACCGCGCGCAATTCTCGCGCACCACCAGCCAGAATGCCTCATCAGCTTGTGGAACGATGGCCTGAAGCGCGCTCGCAATCTCCGCAAACGGGCGCACATGCAGCAGCGCCGCATTGAGCGACAACAGGTCGGCCGGGTCAAACCGCGCCGGCGCCCGCCCGATCCTGGAAAAATCGAAGCTCTCGATCAGCACGCCGACATCGCTTTCCGGCGCAACGGCATCACTGGTGCCGAGCCGCGCCAGATGGCTGAGAATCGCCATCGGATCATACCCTTCCGCACGCAGATCGGAGATCGACAGCGCCCCGGTTCGCTTCGAAAGCCCGCTGCCATCAACCCCGATCAGCAGCGGCGTGTGCGCCATCTGCGGGGCCGATCCGCCCAGCGCCATGAAGATTTCAATCTGCGCGCCGGAATTGGTCACATGATCCTCCCCGCGCACGACATGTGTGATCCCGGCATGGATGTCGTCGAGGACTGACGGCATGGTGTAGAGATAGCTGCCATCCTCGCGTATCAGGATCGGGTCTGAAAGCGACGACGTGTCGATGGATTGCGGACCCCGGATCAGGTCGTTCCACTCCACCCGGTTGCCCGACAGCTTGAAGCGCCAGTGCGCCTTGCGACCCTCCGCCTCGAAGGCGGCCCGTTCGGCATCAGTGAGGCTCAGGGCCGCCCGGTCATAGACCGGCGGTTTCCCCCGCGAGAGCGCGATCTTGCGCCGCCGCTCCAGTTCATCAGCCGTCTCATAGCACGGATAAAGCAGCTTCATATCGCGCAGGCGGTCGGCGGCCGCGTCGTATTCGGCAAACCGCTCCGATTGCGAAAAGCCGCCGTCCCAGGTCATGCCCAGCCATGTCAGGTCGGCGCGAATTCCGTCCTCGAACGCCTTGGTTGAGCGTTCCGTGTCGGTATCATCGATTCGCAGCAGGAATTTGCCGCCCTCCCGGCGCGCAAACAGCCAGTTGATGAGCGCTGTCCGGACATTGCCGACATGAAGCCTGCCTGTCGGCGAGGGAGCGAAACGTACAACCGGGGACGTCATGGAAGTGTCCAGTTCTGTTGCATTATCTGGCGTGAACAGGCCCATCGACGCCAGTGCCAAGGCCAGTCTCAGGGCAAGTCCCAAGGGAAGTGACGAGTTGTGCACATCGCCTGACTTGGCCATATGCGTTTTCGCCCGGGTCGGCTATATAGCCTCGCTGTGACGCAAGCAGAAGGGGAAACTGCGATGACTCGTTATCTGATCGGAACGGCGTTTCTGGCGCTGACGGCCTGCGGCTCAGACAAACCGCCCGTCGCTCCCGAGGTTGTCGATGTCGCGCCAGCCGCAGTCGAACCTGCACCGGTGATCGCAGCTGCGCCGACAGATGACGGCCTGGCCTATGGTGACGACTGGGACATTTCCGAATTCTGGCCGAGCGAATACCCGGCTGGATTCTCCGTCATCGAGGATGGCGTGATCCTTCCTGCCCGCGCCGAAATGGACAAGCGGGCCCCCCGCAATGTAGCCTGCCCGGTGCCTCGCTTTGCCACCTATCAGGCCTGGAACCGAGAGCGCGTGGACGCCGACAATCTGCGCTTCATGACCGCGACACGCATCAAGATCATCACCCTGCCCGCTGACGTCAGCATCGAGGCGGACGTCGACGGCAGTCCCGTCACACTGTCGCTGAAGGCCGGGGACAGCGTCCGTTACCTGCGCTACCTCTCCGAGGGCTTCGCGACCGTGGAAAAGGATGGCGTGGAATACGTCATCTTCGAGGGTGATCTTTATCCGAATGGCGGATGGGAAGACGCGGCGGACGAGACCGACTTGTGGCTGCAACTCGATTGCGCCGACCAGGCCCGCACCCGTGCATGGCTATTGTTCTCGGAAGTCGAAGGCATGCGCGGCATCATTGACGCGCCCATTACAGGCTATGGCGAGGCAAGCGACCTCGGCGACATCGAGGAATAAGTCTGAGGCAGAAGTCTCCGGCATAAGTGGAGGGGCGGCTTGACCTCCCAGTCCGCCCAGAATCCCCATTTCGAGAGCGGCTCATTGTTGAAGCTCGCGCCAATGGAGCGTTCCGGCACCACAATGATCGCCTGAGCGAGGCCCTGATTGCGCAGCTTGTCGAGCGCGATGAACATCAGCGCCCGGCTCTTGCCTGACGCCGGCGGCGACTTGATCAGCAGGTATTGCTCGCCGCGCCGCTCATAGGCCCGCTCCTGTATGGGCCGCATGCCAAACTCGTTTGATTTTTGCGTCGCACCGGTGCGCTTGTAAGTGACCGAGACAGAAGGGACATTTCTGGGTGCGGTCATGACGTTTCCTCGATCGATAAATCATCCAGAATGTTCGGACGCATCTCTCATTCTTTCCGGCTTGTTTCGATTTTGGCAAGCCGTTGCTCAACACGTTTCCGCGGGTCCCAGTCTTGCTGCCAATCATGGGAAGGGCGCGCTGGAATGTCGTACTCTGTTCGCAGCTCACTTGCGAGCGAGGAGGCCTTCAAGCCGAGATTGCCGTACGCCTTCTGGCGTTCCTCAAAGTAATGATTACTGGGCGGCCCATCAAATTCGGCAAGATAGCGAATATATCCGTCGATTTCAATCGCCTCGTTCGGCAATGAGAGTGATCGAAACATCAGGCCCGGCTTCAAGCATTTCCAATCAATTTCATTAGGATACGGGATATCAATGGGTTCCCTGGTTGTCGGTTTGTGATATTCTTGACCTTCGTCTGTTAGACCGGCAGGATGCCCAAACTCAGTTCCATCATCTAAAACAACCTTTACACACGCATCGAAAAACTCATCGAGGACACAAACGAGGCGCATGGCGGCATAATTTGCATCCCGCTTCCTTCGACCGCGAACGAGCAGCCAGTCTTTGAGACCGGCCAAGACACTGCCTAAAATTACGCCTAGTAGGCCGAATATTGCTTGACTCATGCCGCCCCCTCCGTCGCCGTCATCTTGGTGTACATCTCGAACAGTTTTTCGAGGCGTTCGGTGTCGTTCTTGAAGCGGCGGCCGATATAGATGCGCTGATGCGGCCTGTTCAGTCGTCGCGCCAACGGCTTGTGATCGGATAACGCCTGTCGCGGCCGAAATTCCTTGGCCCGATCTTCACACCGGGCGCGGCCTGTCTGCGTTTGTATTCGGCCACATAGATCAGGTGCTCGATCCGCCGCACGACCGCCTCGTCATGGCCCATCCGGACCACGTCGGTGACGTCGGCATCGTCATCGACCAGCATGCGCAGCACCGCGTCGACTGTCTCATAGGGCGGCAGGCTGTCTTCGTCCTTCTGGTTCTCTCGCAGTTCCGCCGACGGCGGCTTTGTAAGGATGCGCTGCGGGATGACCTCGCCGGTCGGCCCCAGTCCACCCCGCGGTAAATGGGTATTGCGCCAGTTCGACAGCGCAAAAACCTCGGTCTTGTAGAAATCCTTCAGCGGATTGTATCCGCCCGCCATGTCGCCGTAGAGCGTGGCATAGCCGACCGCCATTTCCGACTTGTTGCCCGTGGTGACGACCATGTGGCCGAACTTGTTGGACAATGCCATCAGGATGACGCCACGAAGCCGCGATTGGATGTTCTCTTCTGCCGTGTCCGGCCCTCGCCCGGCAAAGGCGTGCTTGAGCATCACGTCAAACGCTTCGACGCCCGGCCCGATCGGCATGGTGTCATATCGAACCCCCAGCGCCCGCGCACAGGCCCGCGCATCGTCCAGGCTCTCTGCGCTGGTGAAACGCGACGGCATCATCACGCACCAGACCCGTTCCGGCCCCAGCGCGTCCACCGCCATCGCTGCGGTCAGCGCCGAATCAATGCCTCCCGACAGGCCGATCAGCACGCCGGGAAACCTGTTCTTGCCGACATAATCGGCGAGTGCCAGCACGGCTGCGCGGTAGTCAGCCTCAATCCCGGTGGAGACCTCGGCCGGTTCCCCCTCGATCGAAAAGCCGCCCGTGCGGGAGAATGAGACGATCCGCTCGCCGACCTCGAAGTCCGGCAGCAACTGATGCCGCTTGCCGGAGGCGTCGATAGCAAAGCTTGCGCCGTCAAACACCAGCTCGTCCTGACCGCCCACCTGGTTCACAAACAGATAGGGTAGCCGCGCATCGGCCCAGCGCCCGAAAGCGATCCGCCGTTCTGCCGCCACCGTCCGGCGCCATGGCGAAGCGTTCGGCACGATCATCAGGTCCGCGCCGGCCTCGGCAATGCTGCGCGGCACATCGACAAACCAGATGTCCTCGCAGACGGCCATGCCGATCCGGTAGCCGCGAAACTCCACCGGAGTGACATCGCCCTCGCCCGGCTGAAACAGGCGCCACTCGTCAAACACGCCGTAATTGGGCAGTTCCTGCTTGTCGTAGATGCCGCGCGTCTGCCCGCCATGGATGAAGAACACGCTGTTGTAGACGCCGGCCCCTTCAGCGCGTGGCGACCCGACAATGATGGCCGGCCCGTCATCGCGTGTATCGGCGACAAGTCCTTCCAGCGCCTTGCGGCAGGTGTCGATAAAGGCCGGCTTCAGGATCAGGTCTTCCGGCGGATAGCCGGTCAGCGCCAGTTCCGGCAGCACGACGATGTCGGCGCCCGCCTGCGCCGCCCGTGAGCGCGCGGCGCGAACCTTTTCGAGGTTGCCCGCAATATCGCCGACGACATTGTTGATCTGAGCAATCTGTATCCGAAGCGCAGTTTCAGTCATTTTACCTTTTCCGGCCGCCTGTTGCGGTCTGTCCGATCCGTCGCAGCTTGCGCTCCGGTTGCGCGCATGTCTTCCATCATTCGCCGATTGACGCCAGCACGGCGGCCTCAGCAGCCTCCGCCATCGCCACGGTTGCAACCGTGCCGGAGGCAGGGACCGGCGACTCGGTCTGGCCAAGACAGGCCCTGTAAAAGCCGGTGTCGGCCGCCAGCAGCGGATCGGGAAGCTCGCCGGAAATGTCGATCTTTACGGCGTGAGGTGTCGTGTTCTCGATCCGCCGGGTCAGAAAGTCCACCGACACCGAGCCGGACGGATATTCCAGCATCATCGTGCGCACCCGGACATCCGAATCGCGGCTCGCCACCAGCTTCACCTGAGCGCCGTTTGCGTACGAAAATTCGACCTCCGCATGGTCGATATGGGCCGTGTGCGCCCGTCGCCCTGTGCCGCTGACCCCCGTAAAGCGCTCGTCAATCAGACAGGTGGCCAGATCGAGATCATGGATCATCAGATCCCAGATCACCGACACATCCTCCGCACGCCCGTTTCCGGACGGGGGCGCGATCCGCACCGATTCCATGCGCAGCGGCTCTTCCGGAATGTCGAGCACACCCATTGCCCGCGCGACGAAGCGCTCCTGGTGCCCGACCTGAAGGACAAGTTTTCGCTTCTCGGCCATCTCCGCAAGCGCCCGCGCCGTCCGCTCTGACAGCGTCAGCGGCTTCTCGACAAGCACATGGATATCGGCCTGCAGGGCTTCTCCGACCATCGCCTCATGAAACTGAGCGGGCACAGCCACGACAAGCGCATCGACTTCGGCCAGCATCTCGGCGAGCCGCGTGAACGCTTTCGCGCCGAACTGACCGGCGACCGCATGAGCCCGCGCGGGGTCAAGGTCGTAAACACCGACAAGATGAGCGCACTGTGCGGCGGCCGCCTTTTGCGCATGGTATGTGCCGAACACACCCGCCCCCGCGACCCCGATCCTGATCTGTTGCAAAGCCCTGATGCCCTTTGTTGCGCTGCCCACCCAGACTTCTTTGCAGGCCCTGAGCCGCCCGGCAAGGATAACCGCTCCACGATTTCGTCATATGGTATTGCGGAAAGTTTCGGCAACGCCTTGGCATGGCGACGCGGGTGAGCGAAGACAGAGGCAACTGTTGGCGCTGTGCACGACGCCGCCTTCCTGACGACCACACCACGAAAGGATATTCGATGACCGGCATCACTTCACGCGAATGGCACCTGGCGTCCCGCCCTGTCGGAATGCCGACCCATGAAAACTTCGCCATCGCCACCACCACCGTCCCGGCGCCCGGTGAAGGCGAGGTCACGGTCCGCAACACATGGCTCTCCGTTGACCCGTACATGAGGGGCCGGATGATGGACCGGGAAAGCTATGTCCCGCCGTTCCAGATCGGCGCGCCAATGCAGGGCGGCGCAATCGGAGAGGTCATCGCTTCGGGCCACCCTGACTATGCGGTCGGCGACAAGGTCAGCTCCATGCTCGGCTGGCGTGAGGCGTTTACCGCCCGTCCCGGCGCAGCGATGATGATGAAGCTGCCGCAGGTGGGCATTCCCGATCAGGCTTTCCTCAGCGTTGCCGGAATGCCGGGCCTCACCGCCTATGCCGGTCTCCTGCGCATTGGCGAGCCAAAGCCCGGCGAAACCGTGTTTGTCTCCGGAGCGGCCGGCGCGGTCGGCTCGCTGGTCTGTCAGATCGCGAAGATCAAGGGCTGCCGCGTCGTCGGCTCGGCAGGCGGCGCAGACAAGGCGCGTTTCCTGGTCGAGGAACTCGGCGTCGACGCGGCCATTGACTACAAGGGCGTTTCCAGCGCGCAGGGGCTGATCAAGGCTGTTCGCGCCGCCGCCCCCAACGGCATCGACGTGTATTTCGACAATGTCGGCGGCGACCATCTGACGGCCGCCCTCGAAGTGTCCAACCCGCACGCCCGCTTCGCCATTTGCGGCATGATCTCGATCTATAACGCCACTGACCTTCCCGCCGGGCCGCCGAACATGGCCAACATCATCGGCAAGAAGCTCAAGCTGCAGGGCTTCATCGTCTCCGACCATCAAGACCTTCTGCCGCAATTCATGGCGGACATGGCGACATGGATCGGTGCCGGGCAGATTCGCTGGCGCGAGACCGTGCGGGAGGGAATTGAAGCCACGCCCGACGCATTTCTCGGTCTCTTTGCCGGGGAAAATCTCGGCAAGATGCTCGTCAAGCTGGATGGCCAGGCCTGATACATGACGCGCGTTTTCGACAGCTACATCATCGTTGACTGGAGCGCCGAGACCAAGCCGAAGACCGGCGCGGACTCCATCTGGGTCGGCGTCGTCTCCCCCGATGCCCGCAGGCGACCGGGTTTCGAGGCCTTCAACCCGCCGACGCGCGCGCAGGCCGAGAAGCTGATCGCTGAAACGCTGACCCGGTTGAGGCGGCGCAATGAAACCATTCTCGTCGGTTTCGATTTCTCCCTCGGCTACCCTGCAGGCACGGCTGCCGCGCTTGGCCTGACGGGTGACGACCGCCCGGCCTGGTCGGCCATGCATCACTTCCTGGCCAGCGAGCTCAAGGACAAGCCGGACAACGACAATAACCGTTTCCCGCTTGCGGCCCGGATGAACCGTCTCATCTCTGGCGGTCCCTTTCCCTTCTGGGGCGTTCCGGCCAAGGGGGCTTTGACCACATTGTCAGTCAAGAAGTCCCGCGAGCACGCGGTCGGCGAATTGGCGGAGTTTCGTCACACCGAACTTCACGCCCGGGCCAACAAGGGCGCAAAGCCGAAATCGGTCTGGCAACTGGCCTATGCCGGCAATGTCGGCAGCCAGACCATGACCGGCATCCCCGTCGTCCGCCGGCTCCGGGCCGCCTTCGCCGAAGCCCGCGTTTGGCCTTTCGAAACGGGCTGGGCGACGCTTTCGGCCGATGTCCTTGGCGATGCGTCCATCGTCTTTGCGGAGGTGTATCCGTCGCTCCTGCCCGTCACGCCTCAGCCGGGCGAAATCAAGGACGCTGCCCAGGTCCGCACCCTTGCGGAGGGTTTCCAGAAGGCCGATGCGGCCGGCAAACTGGCCGCGATGTTCGCACCCCCGCCGGGCACGGATGAAACCCTTCGCGAACGCGTCGAGAGCGAAGAAGGGTGGATTCTCGGGGTTTAGCCGCACTTTTTCCAGTGCTTTCGGGCGTTTCAGGCGATTCCCGGGGTTTACCTTGTTCGCAAACCGGAAGAATCATGTGCGTGTCCGGTGATGGACGAGAATCGTCTGTGAAGATGGAGAGACTTATGAACAAAGGTGAACTGACCAAAGTGGTCGCCGAGGAAGCCGGTCTCACCCAGGCAGCAGCCGGCAAGGCTGTTGACGCGGTGTTTGACGCCATCGCCGATGCCATCAAAAAGCGTGACCAGGTCGCGATTGCCGGTTTTGGCACTTTCACGACCAAGACCCGCGCAGCGCGCGAAGGCCGCAATCCGGCCACGGGCGCAACCATCAAGATCGAAGAGAAAACGCTGGCGGTCTTCAAGCCGGCGTCGGCCCTGAAGGACATCTGATCCGTTCAGGCCTTAAGGTGTATCACTGGGGCGGCGTGGCGGGAAACCGTCGCGCCGCTTTCCGTTCCAGCCAGAACCATTGCCCCAGCCCGGCCACGGCGGACCCGATGAGAACGCCGAGGAACAGGCCCTCTGCGCCGCCGTTCAGCGTCAGGCCGAAATACCAGGCCGCAGGGATCATGATGACGAAGTAGGATCCGATGTGAATGATGGCCGGGCTCCACACGATCTCCTGAGCGCGCAGCGCCATCGAAGCGGTCGCCTGCAGCCCGTCGAACGGCACAATCAGTGCAATCAGCCCGATCAACAGCACCAGTTCAATCCGCACGCCCTCCATTGCCTCGCCGGGATTTGCCGACAACATGAAGGCGGCCATCGGCTCACGCGAGACATACAAAACCGCAGCCAGCGCGCAGCCGGCCAGCAGTGTCGCCCACACGCCCAGCCTTGCCGCCGCGCGAACCCCGTCACCGTCGCCCCGTCCGAAAGCTTCCGCCACCCGAACGCTGGTCGCTGAGCCAAGCCCCATGAACATCATGAAGCAGATGCCGAGAAGCTGGATGGCCAGACCGTAAGCGCTTGCCGTGACGACGCTGATCCAGGTCGCAATGGCAAATGTGAAGTTGAACCCGCCCCATTCCGCCGCGTTGGAAATCGCCCCGCCAGAGCCAACGGCCAGCTGCCTGCGCCATTCACTTGCCGGTCCCCTGACTGACCGACGAAAGGCCGGCGTGACCATCGCCACTGCGATGAGGAAGACAACCACCAGCAGGACGCGCGTCCCCGTGGTTGCCCATGCCACACCCTCGGCGCCCATGGGTGTCATCCCCCACCACCCCGCGACCAGCGCAAGGTTCAGCACGCCGTTCACCATCACCCCGCCATACATGATGACGGCGCCCAGAATCGGCTTTCGCAGTGCCTCAAGATAGAAGGCGCAGGCCGCCGTTATCATGTGCCCGACAAATCCGTAGGCGATGATCGAGGAAACGGAGGTTGCGCCCGCAACAATGTCCTCGGGGAATGCCAGCAGCCGGAACAAGGGTCCGGCAACCGCCATCACAACCAGCATGCCAAACAGGCCGAGCACCGTTGCCGAGACCAGCCCGCGCCGCAGCACCCGCCCGGTATCGCCCTGCTCCCCCCGGCCCGCCATCTCTGCCGTGATGACCTGAACGCCCATCATGATGCCAAAGCCAAGACCGAGGGCGACGCCCAGCGGGATCCAGGCATTCAGTATGTAGGGAAGCTCCTCCGGCCGGTAGCGACCAAGCATCACCACGTCGGTGAGGCTCATCAGCATCACCGACCCGCGCGAAATCGCGATCGGCACAGCCAGCCGGAAAAGGTCCAGCAAGCCGACCAGACCGCCGCTCCGAGACGCCCGACCGGCCGTCACGACCTCATTCATTGCCGTCGGTCACCGATCACGATGCAGATGCCAACGCGTTTCACAGTCCGACCGCGTCAGGCACCCGCGACGCCTCGCTCATCGCTCGCAGCTTCTCAGCCACGAGGAAGGCAACTTCCAGCGCCTGTTCGCCATTCAGGCGCGGATCGCAGTGGGTGTGGTAGCGATCGGACAGATCATGCTCGCTGATCGCCTGTGCGCCGCCGAGGCATTCGGTCACGTTCTGCCCGGTCATTTCCAGATGCACTCCGCCCGGATATGCGCCTTCATCGGAGACGATGCTGATGAACTGCGTGATCTCCGACAGGATATGGTCGACAGGCCGGGTCTTGTAGCCCGTGCTCGCCTTCAGCGTGTTGCCATGCATCGGATCGCACGACCAGACGACGCTGCGCCCCGACGCCTTCACCGCGCGCACCAAAGGCGGCAGACCGCGCGCAACGCCGTCAGCGCCGAAACGCGAGATCAGCACGATGCGGCCCGCCTCATCCTTCGGGTTCAGCACGTCGATCAGCCGCAACAGGTCATCGGCCGCAAAGCCGGGGCCGCACTTGATCCCGATCGGGTTTTTCACACCGCGACAGAAATCGACATGCGCATGGTCCAGCTGGTGGGTGCGATGCCCGATCCACAGCATATGCGCGGAGGTGTCATACCAGTCGCCCGACGTCGAATCGATCCGCGTCATGGCCTGCTCATATCCGAGCAGCAGCGCCTCGTGGGAGGTGTAGAATTCCACCTGCGCCATCTGGGGCACGGTTTCCGGGTTCACGCCGCAGGCATCCATGAACGAGATCGACTCGGCGATCCTGTCGGCCAGCGCCTTGTATCGTTCGCCCTGCGCCGAGCGCTCGACAAAGCCCATCATCCAGCGATGCACGTTCGAAAGCGCGGCATATCCGCCCTGCGAGAAAGCCCGCAGCAGGTTCAGCGTTGCCGCCGACTGCCCGTAAGCCTGCAGCAGGCGCTGCGGATCGGGCGTGCGCGCCTCCGGCGTGAACTCCATGCCGTTGATATTGTCGCCCCGATAGGAAGGCAGCGTCACGCCGTCAATCGTCTCCTCGGAGGAGGACCTCGGCTTGCCGAACTGCCCCGCAATCCGGCCGACCTTGACCACCGGCTTCATGCCCGCAAACGTCAGCACCACCGCCATCTGGAGCATCACCCGGAAGGTGTCCCGGATGTTGTCCGGATGGAATTCCTTGAAGCTTTCCGCGCAGTCGCCGCCCTGCAGCAGGAATGCCTCCCCGCGCGACACTGCGGCGAGCCGCTTCTTGAGCCGCCGCGCCTCACCCGCGAAAACGAGGGGTGGATAACCCGAGATTGTCCGCTCGACGGCGGCGAGCGCGTCAGAATCAGGATAATCTTCCGGAATGTGCTTTGCTGGCAGTTGGCGCCAGCTAGAGGGGGTCCACGACATCTGCTTCTCCTTGGGCGCGCAAGAAAACACGCGCTTTCAATTCATTCAACAGAAAAACTTCCCCCGGACACGACCAGAACAGCCCGTCTCGGGGTAAAGCCCGCCTCGCTTTCATCAACTGCCGCGTTATCTAGCATCCGCGGCTCAGGAAGGCTACGAAGAGAACCATGTCTTTCGCCTATATCACCTATGCGCCCAGCGACCTCGACGCCCTCTTGCAGGTGCATGAAGCGCTGCGCAAGGCCAGCATCGCGGATGCCTACGCCCCGCCCTCGGCGGGCGCCGATCTCCCGGCAGCGCCCGATCCGCTGGAGCAGGCTTTCTGCCTCATTGTTCTGGTCTCCGCCGACGCTCAGAAATCGGCTCAGGTACGCAGCGATGTGGAGCAGGCCATTGCCCGCGGCATGACCATCCTGCCGGTCCGTGTCGACAAGTCCCGCCTCGGCGGTTCGCTCAAGCGCGATATTGGCCCGCTGCTGAGCCATGACGCGCTGTCGCCGGAGGCGCTCGCAAGGTTTATCGAGGCGGTGCAGGCCCGCTACCGTCGGCGCTGTCCCGTGATTGCTGTGATGAATCTGAAGGGCGGCGTCGGCAAGACGACCGTCAGTGCCCAGGTCTTCGGCGCCTTCCAGCATGAGACGCGCGGACGGGTGCTGCTGATCGACTTCGACCCTCAATACAATCTCACCCAGCATTTCTTCACCATGGCCGAGGCCGACAGTTTCGGGATGGCCGACCGCAGCGTGATTTCCCTTTTCGAGCGGTCACGCATCCACTATCCGGACGCCATCTCCCCCGCCGAGCAGTGGTCTGCAATCATCACCGACCCGTTCGATCCCGCCCCGCGCCGGCAGATCGCGCGCGCGCTGCTGCCGTCCGACATGCGCGGCTGGCTCGACATCATTCCGGGTCAGTTCGAGATATCCAAATACGCCTTCTCGACCGACGCCGAGGCGCTCGCCGTCATCCGTCAGAACTTCCTGCGCGTGATCGACAAGTTTCGCTCGGAATACGACCTCATCGTGTTCGACACCAATCCGAACGCGACGTTCCTGACGACCTGCGCCATGGAGGCTGCCGACCGCATCCTGGCGCCGATGCATGCCGACGAGTTTTCCCTGCGCGGCGTCAAGCTGCTCAATAGCCTGATCCAGTCCCAGCTCACCGAGGAGACGCGGCCTGAACTCCTTGTTCTGTTCAACTCGGTGGCGCGCAACGAACAGTCGGAATTTGAGGCGGACGCACGCGCCGGGGCCTTTGACGGGCGCGTTGAATTTGAGCTGTCAAAGCGTCTGATGCAGGCCGCATTGCCGCGATCCAACCACTTCCAGGTCCATGGCCGTCCCGACGCGGACATCCCGCCCCACCAGCGCCTGCTCGTCCATCATGGACGCGGCGGCGGCCTCAAGCAGACCCGTGACCGTCTGTTGGGTGTCGTGCTCGAACTGCAAAAGAGTCTGCCGCACGACGAGTAAGACACGTTCTCCGCCATCGGCATTGACGGACGCACGGGGCAGTTTCGCTGCAAAGACCACACGCGAAACAACCGGCCGAAATGCAACGAAAACCTGTGCTTCGGCTCCGCGGTTGCGCTGCCCGGCTGCGGAATGACGGGGCTCCGGGGAGCCCCGCCTCAGCCTTATTCCTGCGACGTTTCAGCCTCACCGGAGGCTTCCGCGTCGTCGCCCATTTCGGTGTCGTCACCATCCGTCGCGACGGGTGTGTCGCATGCGGCGACGGGTCCGAAGGTCGCGGCGATGACGGCTTGTTCGTCGGCCTCGGTCAGCCCTTCGACCGGGGTGTCGGAACCTGGCACCTTGTTGGCGGCGGCAACGCGCGAGAAAAGATCGGGCGAAAGCGCGGCCTGATAGGCGTCCGCCTCGCAGAAGCACGTGCCCCGGCTGCGTCCCTGAGCTTCGCAAGCCGCAATCATAATCCCCAGATTGCTGACATCCATGCAATCGAACGAGGCCATCATGAGCGCCTCGGCTTCCGCCTTCTGCTCCGGCGTTGACTCGGAGTTGATCGCCAGATTGAACCGCTCACCGGATACCGCGCCCGCCACCATGGCGTCATACGTGGCGGGCAATGCGTTGGCCTTGGCCGCATCGGCCGAGCATGCGCAGGCTTCGGCGTTCTCCCCATCCATCTGGCAGCGCTCGATCAGCGCGTCACGGCCAGTGCTCGTCAGAACAACGGTCGGCGCGTCTTCCACGACTTCAGCGGCGGCTGGCGCCACCTCGACCGTCCTCGCTTTGGCCTCCGGGGCTGCTGGTTCGCCTACACAGCCGACAAGCGCCAGCCCGGCCAATGCGACCGCTAAAAATGTCCAATTCATTTGTCGTCCCTCCACCTTGTTCGACGTGAAGCGAGCGTCCCACAAGACTGCGCACAACGCGACCGAAAACTTCTGCCCCGCGCGATCGCGTCAGGCGAGCATCCGCACCCTTGCGAAGGAAACACTGCGGCGATGTGCGCCGGCCGGCCGCCTCAGATGCCCTTCAACGCCGGATCGACCCATTTCTCGCGCATCGTCACCAGCTCCTCGGCGACGCTTGGGTGCACCGCGCAGGTGGCGTCGAAGTCCGCCTTCGTTGCGCCCATCTTCACCGCAATCCCGACAGCCTGGATGATCTCCGGCGCATCCGGCCCCACAATGTGGCAACCGACAACGCGATCTGTCGCCGCGTCGACGATGATCTTCATCAGCATCCGCTCGGTGTCGCCGGACAACATGTTCTTCATCGGCCGGAAGCGGGTCTTGTAAATGTCGACCTTTCCGAACGTGTGCCGGGCCTCTTCCTCGGACATGCCCACTGTCCCGACGGGCGGCTGGCTGAAAACGGCCGTCGGGATCACGTCATGATCGAACGTCCGGGGCCTGCCGTAGAACTCGGTCTCCGCAAACGCCTGCCCCTCGCGGATCGCCACCGGGGTCAGCGCAACCCTGTCGGTCACATCTCCCACCGCCCAGATGTTCTCCACGTTCGTCCGCGAAAAAGCATCGACCGCAATCGCCCCGGCATCATTCAGCCCGACGCCGGCCTTCTCGAGCCCCAGCCCCTCCACCGCCGGACGCCGCCCGACAGCCATCATGATAACATCGGCGTCGAGCGTCATGCCGTTGCGCAGCCTGACCTGGTGAGGGCAGTCATCCTTGCCGGACGGTGTGATGGTGTCGATCACGGTCCGGGTGATGACGCGCACCCCCTTCTCCTTCAGAGCCTCATGCACGTGCGTGCGCACATCGTCGTCAAACCCGCGCAGCACCGCGTCGCCGCGATAGATCAGGCAGGTCTCGACACCAAGGCCGGCAAACACAAAGGCGAACTCGACCGCGATGTATCCGCCGCCAACGATGACAAGGCGACGCGGCAGCTTCCCAAGCTGGAAGATCTCGTTGGAGGTGATGGTGTGCTCCACGCCCGGCAATTCTTCCGGTGTCGGACGCCACGGCGCGCCGCCCGTCGCGATGAGGATTTTCGCCGCCGTGATCCGCCTGCCCGATGGCTTCAGCTCCAGCGTGTGGCGATCCACAAATTCCGCGCGCTCCTCGATCACCTCGACGCCGGCATTGTGCAGGTTGCGCATGTAGATGCCCGACAAACGGTCCACCTCCGCCGCCATCGCCGCAACAAACACGCCATGATCATAGGCGACATCATTCGCGGTCCAGCCATATCCGATCGCTGCCTTGAACTGGCGACCGTATTCGCTGGCATACACCATGAACTTCTTCGGCACGCAGCCTCGGATGACGCACGTTCCGCCGACGCGGTATTCCTCCGCGACCGCGACCTTTGCCCCGGACATTGCCGCCAGCCGCGCCGCGCGCACACCACCAGAGCCGGCACCGATCACGAACAGGTCGAAGTCATGGCTCATCAGATAAATCCTGTCTCACTGCGGGGGTTGGGCGCTTCAGTCGCAGTTGGTGGGACACGGCCGCCAGGTCAATCGCGCCGCAATCACAGTTCGATGATCTCGACGGAGTCCTCGCGCCCGATGATCACCGTGCGCGCAATGCCGATGAACAGCCCATGCTCGACAACGCCGGGGATTGCCGACAGCAATTGCGCCGCCCGTTCAGGATCAGGGATGACGCCGCAATGACAGTCCACGATATGGTTTCCGCCATCCGTCAGCAGTGGCCGACCGCCGCGCAGGCCCTCGCGCACCGTCACTTGCGGCCGGTCGACGCCCGCCCTGCAAAGCGCATCGAACACCTTCTTCGCCGTGATCGTGTAGCCAAACGGGGTGACCTCCACCGGCAGCGGAAAACGTCCCAGCTCCGCGACCTTCTTGGTCTCGTCCGCAATGACGATCATGTGGTCGCTGGCCGCCGCGATGATCTTCTCGCGCAGGAGCGCCGCCCCGCCGCCCTTGATCAGCCGCCCGCGCCCGTCCACCTCGTCAGCGCCGTCAACGGTGAGGTGTATCCGCTCCACCGTCTCCACCGGGATCAACGGCACGCCATGGCTCTCCGCAAGCCGCCGTGTCGCTTCCGATGTCGGAACGCCCCGGACCATCAGCCCGTCAGCCACTTCCTCGGCGAGGAGTTCGACAAAATGCTTCGCCGTCGAGCCGGTGCCGAGGCCGATGACCATGCCATCCTCGACATACTCGATCGCCGCGGCCGCTGCCTCGCGCTTGGCATCGTCCAGCCAGGAAGGATTGCTCATGCCTTGTCACCCTTGCGCGCCATCTTCGCCGCGCGGAAGCGCCCCGCCCAGCCCGGCTTCTCCGTCTGCTCGCCGCGCCCGACCGCCAGTGCGTCCGCCGTCACGTCCCGTACGATCACGCTGCCTGACCCGATCATTGCGCCATCGCCGATGCGGACCGGCGCCACGAGCGCTGAATTGGACCCGATGAACGCACCCTTGCCGACATCGGTGCGGTGCTTGTCGAAGCCGTCATAATTGCAAAAGATCGTGCCAGCTCCGATGTTGGCCTTCGCGCCGACGCTGCCATCTCCGAGATAGCTGAGATGGTTGGCCTTTGCGCCCTCCCCCATCCGGACATTCTTGACCTCGACGAAATTACCCACACGCGCACCGCTTTCCAGCACCGTGCCCGGACGAAGGCGCGCATACGGCCCGACCTCGCAATCGGGGCCGATCACCGCGCCTTCAATGTGGCTGAACGCCCGGATGCGCGCGCCGGAATGGACATGCACGCCCGGCCCGAACACAACGTTCGGCTCCACATACACATCGCGCTCCAGCACAGTGTCATGGCACAGGAAGACTGTTTCCGGTGCCACCAGCGTGACCCCGGACACCATCGCCTCATGCCGCCTGCGCGACTGGAACGCCGCTTCGGCCTCAGCCAGTTCAACCCGTGAGTTGACCCCCTGAACGTCCTCCATATCGCACGCCACCGCGACGACGCGCCCGCCACGGTCATTGGCGAGGCCGACAATGTCGGTGAGGTAGTATTCGCCCTTGGCATTGTTGCAGGTAACGTGGTTGAGCAGGTCGAACATCAGCGCCGCGTCGCCCGCCATCACCCCGGAATTGCACAGCGTGACCGCATACTCCTCGGGCGTCGCCTCTCTGGCTTCGACAATGCGGTCGATTGCACCGTCCCCGCGTCGGATCAGGCGGCCATAGGCTCCGGGCACAGGGTTTTCGAAACCGAGCACAGCGACGCTGGCGCCATCCGACAACGCGTCGAACGCCGCTTCGACCGCGCTCACAGGGATTAGCGGCGTATCGCCGTAGAGCACCACAACCTGCCCGGCAAAGCCGTTCATCGCGTCGCGCGCGGCCAGCACCGCATGGCCGGTTCCGAGCGCTGGCGACTGTATCGCGATCGCTGATTCCCCGAGCACGTCGACAACGTGTGATTTCAGCATCTGATTGTCAGGGCTCGTGACAATGATGATTCGTTCGCAACCGGTCTTTCTGGCAAGGTCGATGGACCAGTCGATCATCGAACGTCCGCCAACGGCATGCAGAACTTTCGGCAGGCCCGACTTCATGCGTGTTCCCTGGCCGGCGGCCAGAATGATTGCTGCGCGCTTCATCCGTATCCCCTCTCGCATGATGACGGTTTTTCCCCTACACCCCGATCGTGACGGGCGCAAATACACTGACGCCTGCGCGGACTGAAACCACCGGGAGCCTTGGCGATGACGACCAGTGTTCGTGCAGGAACAGGCATCCTGTTCGACCTCGATGGAACCCTCGTTGACACCGCGCCCGACCTCGTCGCCGCCCTGAACCATGTCCTGCGCGCCGAGAGTCTTCCCGATATGAGCGTTGCGGACGTGCGCTCGCTGATCGGGCACGGCTCCGCCGCGCTCATCCGGAGGGGCTTTGCCGCCTCCGGTCGCCCGGTGGACGAACAGCGCTTCCCGGCGCTTCGGGACAGTTTCCTTGGCCATTACTCTGCAAATATCTGCAACCACTCCCAAACCTTTCCCGGCGTCCGGGACGCGCTGGCAGAGTTGCTTGCGTCCGGCGCACGCCTTGCCGTCTGCACCAACAAGCCGGAGGGCCTCGCCCGCCAGCTGATCGCAGCGCTCGGGATGACGGCCCTGTTCGACGCGATTGTCGGCGGCGACACCCTGCCAACCTCAAAGCCGGCGCCCGAGACCGCGCTTCTCTGCATGAACCTCATCGACTGTTCACGCGAACGCTGTGTCTTTGTTGGCGACAGCCGGACAGACGAAAGGGCAGCCCGCGCAACCGGACTGCCCTTCATCTTGTTTCCGTATGGATATCAGGACGAAGCTGAGGGATCGCCCGTGGCAGACGCCGTCCTTGAGAGCTGGAGCGATCTGCCTGCCATCGTCGACCGGCTGGTCAGGCCGCGTAAGATCCCGACTTAGTTCCCTGACGCCCGGTCTCCGGAGCACGGCGATTGGGCATGCCGTTCACCATGTTGCTGCGCACATCCGTGCGAGCCGAGCGCATCGCTGGAACGAAGCCGGCGTCGACGAGATCAATGTTCACGTCGTAGCCACGTTCGAGCCAGTATTTCTCGATCTTTTCCTTCAGGCGGCGAGCACCGTCAGCATTGCAATAGTCGTTATTCATACTCGTTTCTCCAGGTAACTCACGACTTTCATCGTAACTACACAGCGTGGCCCTGTGCTGACCTGTCCTTCTGCTTTTATGCCGCGAACTGCTTTTTCAGCTCGTCCTCTATGATTCACTATTTAATTATACAAGGCCGGGACGCAAGCGATGTTTGACCCCATGAAAAAATTGCAACACTTTCCCGAACCGTTGTTCATTTTCGTTTCATGTTCATGTTCGTCCGTCAACGATCAAGAAATGTCACCCGTCACGGCGTTGTGCAGAAAAGACGGCACTTCCCGTCACGTCATACCTTTGTCCCCGACAAGCGAGACGAGAACATGTCGAGATTGGGGCGAAGTTATGCGTATTCGCATACCTGATATGCGCCACGGATTGGCTGGAGCCGTTCCGGGCTTCATTTGGCGTTGACGCGCTTCGGTGAAATGCTTACGAAGCACCTCTTCGGATGGGCGATTAGCTCAGCGGGAGAGCACTGCCTTCACACGGCAGGGGTCACTGGTTCAATCCCAGTAACGCCCACCATCAAAAAAAACAAGGGGTTAGGCAATTCCGCCGAGCCCCTTTTGTTATGTATGTTAGTTGCACGGCGGCAAATGTGCTACAGCAGAAATATATTTACGGGTGTCTTTATGACAACAAATAACTCTCACCCACAAAGGTTCTTGCCTCTGACGACAGTACTTGCCGCCAGCGTTTCTTTCTTGCCTGAAATATATTGACGATATCGCTCCTGAATGGGTATTGTTCTCGACCATGAAAATCAAACGTCTCGAAATTTCCGGCTTCAAATCATTTGCCGACAAGGTTGTATTGGACTTCCAGCAGGGGGTGACCGGTGTGGTCGGCCCGAACGGCTGTGGCAAGTCAAACATCGTCGATGCTATCCGTTGGTGCATGGGGGAGCAGTCCGCCAAGAACCTGCGCGGCAAGGCCATGGAGGACGCGATCGCCGGCTTTCACGAGGACCGCCGAAAGATGGCCGTAGCGGGTGTCGATGCCCTTGCCGTGCGACAGTTCGACAAGGTTGCCGTAGCCATTGGCACGGCCGGCCTGGAGGA
>JBGSUF010000353.1:0-6403 GCA_041736285.1 Hyphomonadaceae bacterium
GGTCGGGCCTCACCGGGGCGGCGCCGTCCGCGTCGGCGTCACGCTTGAGCCGGAAGGAGAGGGCGCCGGACCGCCGCCGACCATGGAACGCTCACCGGAAATTCTCCATGCGCTCGGGGCCTTCATCGAAAACGCCGTCAGCTTTGCCAGTTCCGAGGTGCAGGTCATCGGCGAATGGTCCAGCACGGAGATCGGCATCACCGTGCGCGATGACGGGCCGGGCTTTTCCATGTCCGTCATGCCGAAACTGGGTGAGCCGTATATTTCCGAGCGCAACGAAAAGAACCATGGCGGCGGCGACATGGGCCTCGGCTTCTTCATCGCCAAGACGCTGATCGAGCGCTCCGGCGGGCGGATCATCACGCGAAACGCCGCCCCGCCGCGCCACGGCGCCGTCATCAATTGCGTCTGGCCGCGGTCACGGCTGGAATTTTTCCCTAAAATCTGACATTTTCGCGTAAATGCAGGCGCACACGCTGGGCTTTTGACGGGGATCAATTCCCTTCACACAGATCGGGGCCATATGAACTTCATGGACGATACAACCAAAATACATCCGGCTCTTGAGAGCTTTACCGACCGGACGCTGCTTGTCCTGGACGATGATGGGCCGTTCTGCCAGCGCATGGCCCGCGCCCTCACCCAGCGCGGCTTTGTCGTGTCTGCGGTTTCCACCGTGACCGAGGCCCGTGACATCGCCCGGCTCAACCCGCCCGCCTTCGCCGTGCTCGACCTGCGGCTGGAGGATGGCTCAGGGCTGGAAGTGCTGGAGGCGCTGCACGATGCCCGCCCCGATGCACGCGCCGTTGTGCTGACCGGATATGGCGCACTGGCCACGGCCGTTGCCGCCGTCAAGGCCGGAGCGGTCGACTATCTGGCCAAGCCCGCCGACATCGAGGACATCGTCCGCGCGCTGACCAGTTCGGGCGAAGCCCTGCCGGAGCCGCCAGAAAACCCGATGAGCGCCGACCGGGTGCGCTGGGAACATATCCAGCGCGTGTTCGAAATGTGCGACCACAATGTTTCCGAAACGGCCCGCCGCCTCGGCATGCACCGGCGAACCCTGCAACGCATCCTGGCCAAGCGCGCGCCGCGCTGAAATCCGGTGTTCGCGTCGCGCGTGTCCCGGCTGGACAATTGCCTGCCTCCATGCGGTAATCCTGCGTAATTGTTGCAGGGGACGCACATCATGCTGAAGCAAGCCACCAGCCTTTTCGCCGTCGCGGCCGTTCTGGCCTCATGTGCGACGCCGTTGGATCAGCCTCTGGCCGCGCCGCAAGACAGTCTTGAAACTGCGGCGACGACGCGGTTCACGCCCACCCCGAAAGTCAATCGGGACCTCTCCGTGCCGGCGTGGGAAGATGCCGGCCTTGATGCCCTGCGGACCCAGACACTTCGCAAGTTCGAGAGCGAAGCGGCCTTCACAGACTGGCTGAAGCGCGTGGAAGAGACCTATAACGAGCGCAATCCGTGGACGAGTGGCGGCTATAATTATGACGCCATGCCGGTCGCGGCGCCGCCTCCGCCCCCGCCGCCACCTCCGCCGCCCCCTGCCCCCGGAATGTCAGCACCCGTGGCCGAACAAACGATAACGGTGACGGCCAGCGCCGTTGCGAGCGGCGCCAATCCGGAGATCACCAACAACCAGAAGCGCGGCGTCGATGAAGGCGACATCGTCAAGCAGATCGACAATTATCTGGTCGTCCTGCAGGACGGGCGACTGTTCATCGTCGACCTCATGCCGGAGGGCGAGGCGGGCCTTGAGCTTGCCGGTCGGCGCAACGTCTACAGATCGGACGATGAGGACACCTGGTATGACGAAATGCTCGTCACCGGTCGCACCATCCTCGTCACCGGCTATTCCTACGCCGAGGACGCCAGCGCCTTCACCGTTCTGACGCTCGGCGAGGACGGAAATGTCACGCGCGATGCCACCTACTACATCACCTCCGACGATTATTTCGACACCGACAATTACGCCACGCGGCTGATCGACGGCAAACTCGTCATTCAGACGCCGATCTTCCTGACCGATCAGGGACCGTTTCACACCGTCGCCGCCCCGATCATCCGGCGCTGGCGAAAGGGAGACGAAGCCGGCCGGGCGAAGGACAAGGGCACCCCGCTTTTCGACGCCACCGACATCTGGCGTCCGGTGCAGCGCACAGTGGCCCCGGTCATCCACTCCATCACCGTCTGCGATATCGCCAAGGCCGCCGCTGCCGACACGCCCGACTGCCGCGCCACCGCGATGATCGGCACCGGCGACTACACCTTCCTGGTGACCACAGACGCCTTCTGGCTCTGGATGGCGCCGGGCTATGAGGACGCCGAAGTCCGCGTCTCCGACGAGGAACAACAGGCCATACGGGAGCGCAACGACACCGCCTGCGCGTCCGGTGTCCGGGCGCCGACCGGAAAGGTTGCGCCGGGCGTTCTGGCCCGCATTCCGCATGATGGTTCCGATCCGAGCGTCATTGGCGTGCGCGGAAAGCCGGAAAACCAGTTCTCGCTCGACATGGATGACGGCCAGTTCCGCGCGCTTCTGAACTGGGAAGCCAGTGGCTGTAGCCCGTGGGACCGCCAGGGAGGCGAGCCGACACTTTCCTATTTCGACACACCCGTTTCCGCCTTCAGCAACGCGCCTGACATGGCGTCACCGGCGCAGTATCTGCCCCTGCCCGGCCCCGGCGGCAGCAGCTATGAAGCCCGCTTCACCGAGCGCTACCTCGTCTATGCCGGGCGCAGCAGCTGGGGCAGCTATCCGCCGCAACCCCAGGACACCGACACCGTCATCACGGCAAAAGCGGTCGCCGTCCCCGTCGCAAGACCGCGTCAGCCGACGGTGATCGACATGCCGCATGGCGTCATTCGGGCTGAACGGGCGGGCGACAACATCATCCTCACCGGCTACCGCGACACCAAAGGGCTTTCGCTCTCCTTCATCGACCTGCGCGAAACGCCCCGCCGCGCCAGCACGATCACACTGGGTGATCGCTATGAGAGCGAAGGCCGCAGCCACGCCTTCAATGCCCGGATCGAGCCGGATGGCTCAGGCCTGATCGGCCTGCCGACCGTCCGCAATCAGGACGAGTCCGGGCGCTGGTGGTGGTGGTCCAACACCTCCAACCTCACCTTCCTGACCGTTGATGTCGCCGGCAACCTGAAGAGCGCCGGCACGCTGATGGCGCGGCCGGAAGCCACCAATCCGGAATATGTCTGCGAAGTGTCCTGCGTCGACTGGTATGGCAATGCCCGGCCGATCTTCACCGGCGGCCGCATCCTCGCGCTGATCAACTCGGAGATGGTTGAGGGCGAGTTCACCGACGGCTGGATGCAGGAAAAGCGGCGCGTCGACATTACCGCGCCGGTCGCCGCTGAAATGGCAGCCAAAGTGTCCGACGCAGACTGACAGTCCGGCCCTTCTCGTGGTTAGTGGGCATGCGCTTCCGGATGACGGGGCGCATGTTCACCAATGAGGGGAAAACATGTCAGATTCGATCTTCAACCGCATCACGTTGCGCAATGATGGGGGCAGGGAAACCGGCGTCCTGAACGCCGACAGCGCCAATCTCGCCCTTGGCGGCTCCGGCGCGCAGGGCGATGTCATCCTGCGCGATTCAGCGGGCAAGGACACCGTCCACATTGATGGCGGGGACGCCAATTTGCGCCTCGGCGGGCATGGCCACAATGGCGATATCGGCATGTATTCCGACACTGGCGACCTGCGCATCCACATTGATGGCGGCGCTGGCAACATCTATCTCGGCGGAAATGGCGCGGGCGGCGATCTGGAACTGCGCAATTCTGATGGCGTCGACACCATCCACATTGATGGCGGCACCGCCAACATGCGCCTTGGCGGCGGCGGCGCGTCGGGTGATCTTGCGCTCCTCAATGGCGAGATGGCGCAGACGCTCTTTCTGGATGGCGGTGACGGCAATATCCGCGTCGGCGGCGGCGGCTCGAACGGTGATATCGCGCTGTTTTCAGACGATGGCCGTCTGCGGCTGCACATTGATGGCGGCCGGGCCAACATCTATGCGGGCGGCGAAGGCGCAGCCGGCGACTTCGCCCTCAAGGACAAGGACGGCGCGACCATCATCCACCTCGACGCCGGCGACGGCGTGATCCGGATCAGGGGGAAGCATGTCGCGACGGCCGACTTCGTCTTCGCGCCGGGCTATCCGCTGGCCCCGCTCGGTGATGTCGAGGGCCATATCCGCGCCCGCGGCCATCTTCCCGGTGTTCCGAGCGCGCAAGACATGCAGCGTGACGGCGTCGACCTGAACGCAATGAACGCCACGCTCCTTGCAAAGATCGAGGAACTCACCCTCCACGCGATCGCGCAGGAAAAGCGCCTCGCCGCGCTCGAAGCCGCGCTGAAGGCACGAAACTGATCAAGGAACTGATCTCCGCCGGCTTGTGCGTGCGGGTCTGATGCGTAAGGGGGCCGCAGCGATGCAGCCCCCCGTTTCATGGACGCGTGGGCTTCAGGTCTCAGTGACCGCAGCCGCAACCACCGCCGCCGCCGCCGCGCGGGCGATGCGCCGGACGGCGCTGCTGGAAGGTGTAGCGTGAAGCGGGATGGCTGGTGACGCCCGAATAGGCCCGGCCGCCATCGACATAGGCGATGCCGCCGCCTGAATAATAGCTGCCCTGTCCGATGCCGGCACCGACGCCCATGTCGCCCGAAAGCTCAAGGCTGCCGGGACGGACGTAGGTGACCGTGGTGTTGTTGCAGCAGCCGCAGCCGGACTGCACCACGACAACCTGCGGCGCCTGCACCACTTCGCGGCGCACGATGACGCGGCGAACGGTCGTTCCCTGCGGATAGTGGGTGACGGTCTGCTCGGTGAGGGGCTGCGCGGTCAGAGGGGCCGGTGTGATCACCCGCCGCACGGTGTTTTGCCCGTCCGCATGGGCAAGGCCCGGCAGGATGAGCGTGACGGCGAGGCCGACAAGGGCGGAAATGAGGCTCAGTCGCATGTGTTTCTCCTGTCCGGGCGAGGCTCACCGCAAGAAACCCTGGCGGCTGCGACATCTTAATCCGGCGCGTGACCGTTTACAAACCGCACACAATCATCCGGCGAGTACGTGGCATCCGGCGCGTGCCCGGCGCATGACGTGTCCATGCCCGGCGATGCAAGCCCGGTGCCATCGCGGCGATCAGAAGTCGTAGGCGATGCCCTTGCGCTCCCAGTCACCATAGCGGGTCGGCTCCTTGCCGCGCGGGCCATTGGTCTCCCCGGAACGCTCCGCATTCAGCGCTGCCTCGGCTTCCTCCAGCGCCCGGCGGCGCGCCTGCGCCTCGGCAAGGGCCCGCTTTGCGGCTTCGGGAAGGTTTGTGTCAGTTTTTTCAGACATTGGCTCTCGCGGAATGGTTCGACGAAGCTCATATAATTCACAGGAATTCCACAATCCACCCCCGCAGGGCTTTCAGTTCTCGGCGGTTCGCTGCAAACAGAGCAAAAAGGCCGATCAAGAGGAGACGCCTGACATGCACATGCGCACCTACACGCTGCTGGCCGTGATGACGGCCCTGTTCGGCGCGGTCGGCTTTCTTGTCGGCGGAACGATCGGGATGGCGATTGCGCTGGTCGTGGCGGTGGCGATGAATGGCTTTGCCTACTGGAATGGCGACAAGCTGGTGCTCAAGATGCAGGGCGCGCAGGAAGTTTTCACAGATGACCGTTCCCCCGTCATCCGCACCTTCATTTCCGACGTGCATGCGCTCGCCCACGCCGCCGGCATGCCCGCCCCGCGCGTCTACCTGATCGACACGCCGCAACCGAACGCCTTTGCCACTGGCCGCGATCCGCACCACGCAGCCGTCGCTGCGACAAGCGGACTGCTCAACATGTTGAACCGGCAGGAAGTGACCGGCGTGATGGCACACGAACTGGCGCATGTCCGCAATCGTGACAGCCTGACCATGACGCTCACGGCAACGCTGGCCGGCGCGATCTCGATGCTTGCCAATTTCGCCGTCTTCTTTGGCGGCAATCGCGAGCGCGGCGGCATGATCAGCGCTGTGCTGGTGATGATTTTCGCACCCGCCGCCGCCGCCATCGTGCAGATGGCGATCTCCCGTTCGCGCGAATACGAGGCCGACAGGATCGGCGCGGAAATCTGCGGCCAGCCGCTCTGGCTCGCCTCCGCGCTGGAGAAGATCGACCGCATGGCCCGCGCCAACCGCAACCGCTACGCCGAACGCAGCCCGGCCATGTCGCACATGTACATCATCAACCCTCTGGCCGACCGTCGCGGCGACAGTCTGTTCTCGACCCATCCGGCAACAGAGAACCGCGTCGCCGCCCTGCGCCGCTATGCCGGGGAGATGATGCAGCGGGCGGGCCATCCGTCCGCCGATGTCGGCCCATGGGGCGGGCAAAGCCCCGTC
>JBGSUF010000390.1:0-4181 GCA_041736285.1 Hyphomonadaceae bacterium
CTCGGCCAGTGGCACGCCCAGTCGCCGCGCCAGCCACACCAGCGGCGCGCCATCGGCCAGGCTGAGATCGGCATCGACGACCTGCGCCATTGCCGCCTCATCCTTCAGCGCCCGGACGAGCCAGTTCACGTTCGGCGTGACAAAGGACAGGCGTTCCCGCATCACCACAGCCTGCTCGACACGCGCCGCCGCCGCCTCCAGCGTCAGATTGTCGACCGGCATCCCCAGCACGGCCCAGACTTCACGCATTGGCGCCGCGTTCATCCCGCCACCGCACCGCGCTTGATGGACAGGACGCCGGTGCGGCTGACCTCCACGAGGCCGAGCGGTTCCATGAGGGCGCAGAACTGGTCGATTTTCTCGCTCGCGCCCGTCAGTTCGAAAATGAAGCTTTCATTCGTCGTGTCGATCACATGCGCGCGGAAGATCTCCGAGATGCGCAGCGCCTCCACGCGTCGCTCCCCGGTTCCCGAAACCTTGACCAGCGCCAGCTCCCGCTCGATGCCGCGCCGGGACTTCGAAATGTCCGTCACGCTGGCGACCGGGACGAGGCGCAGCAATTGTTGCTCGATCTGTTCCAGTATGTGCGGCGTGCCGGAGGTGACGATGGTGATGCGCGACTGGTGGCGATGACGGTCGATCTCGGCCACCGTCAGGCTGTCGATATTGTAGCCGCGCGCTGAAAACAGCCCGACGACGCGGCCCAGCACGCCCGGCTCGTTATCGACGATCACCGCCAGCGTGCGCCGCTCCTGGCCCTCTTCGGCATGGCTCATGTCATAGGCGCTGCCAGGCTGGGGGCCGCGCGCCGGCTGGAGTGTTCCTGACGTCATCCTGTTTCCTCATTGCTGTCGGCGCTGCCGGCCTGCAGTGTTCCCGACGGTCGCCCTGCCCTCTGAACGTGGTCGGCAAGGAGCTGCTTGCGCGCCTCGGGCGAGATGCGGTCGGACCAGCCGCGATCGGTCTCCATCGGCACTTGATCGGGGCGGCGGACATCGAGCAGCAGCCGAAGCTGCGCCGCCCGGTCAAGCGCCCGCTCGCGCTCGGCTTTGCGCTGGCTGTCATAGCGGCCGATGACCTCATCGAGACGTCCCGGCGCCAGATGCGATTGCAGCTCCGATGTCAGCAGACGGCGGCATTCCGTGATGAAGCCGGCCGCGTCACGCCCCTTGACCCCGTTTTCGCCCAGCGCCAGCACTTCGTAATAGCCATACATCAGCGCATCGAGGATGGGCGGGCGGCGGCCTTCATAGGCCACCTCCTTGCCGGCGCCATGTCCATCCTCGCGAATGTTGGGGAAGAACATCCGCCCCCGGTCGACGAGTGCCGACAGGCGGCGCGCAATGCGCAGGCGTTCGATCTTGAAGTCGGCTTCCCGGAGAAGGCTCTCGCGCGCCAGCGCCAGCCCGGCCGCCTCGCCCATCATCTCGATCGCCTCGCAGCCCCATTCAAGGCTGGCCTTGTCGATGTCGTTGCGAAGACCCATGACCTGAAGACGGCGCTGACGTGCCGTTTCTCCGCGTGATATCAGCGCGCTCAGAAGCGCGACGATGGCCGACGCCGTCGCCACCGCGACCTCTATGTTGGCGCGCAGCCATTCCCAGATTTCCGCAATTTCAAAGCTCATGACAGCCCTCCCCGGCCCCGGATTGACGAGGGAATGACCCATGCATGCCCCCGGCAGAAATGTGCCACCAATCTTGATCGAGGGACAGGTCACGCTGTGTCACACGAGCGCCTTTCCGGCCTCGCCGATTTCATCCCCTGCGATCTCGCCGAGGATCATGTCATTGTGGGCCGCGCCCGAGGGGATCATCGGCAGGCAATTTTCAGCCTTCGTCACGCGGCAATCGAAGACGACCGGGCCGGGCGTGTCGATCATCCGCAGGATGGCTGCGTCAAGCTCGCCGGGATCGTCGCAATAAATGCCCGTTGCGCCATACGCTTCGGCCAGCTTGACAAAGTCCGGCAGGCTTTCGGAGTAGGAATGCGCGTAGCGCTCCCCGTGCAGCAATTGCTGCCATTGGCGCACCATGCCCATCCATTCGTTGTTGAGGATGAAGACCTTGATCGGCAATTTGTGCTGCACGGCGGTGGAGAGTTCCTGCATCACCATCTGCACGCTGGCCTCGCCGGCAATGTCGATCACAAGCGCATCGGGGTGGGCGGCCTGAACACCGACGGCGGCCGGAAGGCCATAGCCCATCGTGCCCAGCCCGCCGGATGTCATCCAGCGATTGGGCTCGTGGAAATGAAAGAACTGCGCTGCCCACATCTGGTGCTGACCGACCTCTGTGGTGATGTAGACATCGCGGCCACGGGTCAGCTCGTAAAGTCGTTCGACCGCATATTGCGGCTTGATCTCGGTGTCGGAGCGGGCATAGCCGAAGCATTGGCGCTCACGCCAGCGCCCGATCTGCGCCTTCCATTCCGACAGGTCGCCCGGCTTGTGACGCCCGGATTTCCACGTCCGCACCATCGCCTTCAGCGCTTCGCCCGCATCGGCGATCACGGCCAGATCGACGCGCACGATCTTGTTGATGGAAGACCGGTCGATGTCGATGTGGATCTTCTTCGAGCCGGGCGAAAACGCGTCCAGCCGTCCGGTGACCCGATCATCAAAGCGCGCGCCGACGCAGATCATCAGGTCACAGTCATGCATGGCGTTATTGGCTTCAAAACTGCCATGCATCCCCAGCATGCCGAGCCAGTCGGCATGATCGGCCGGGAAAGCGCCAAGCCCCATCAGCGTCGACGTCACCGGAAAGCCGGTCAGCTTCTGGAGATCGCGCAACGCCTGCGACGCGGCCGGACCCGCATTGATGATGCCGCCGCCCGTATAGAAGATCGGCCTGCGCGCCTTCGCCATCATCGCAACCGCTTCGCGGATCGTCTCCATGTCGGGCGCAAAGGCGGGGTGATAGGTGCGGTGCTGCACCTCCTGTCTGCCGTGGTAGCGGCCGGTGGCAAACTGCACGTCCTTGGGAATGTCGACGACGACCGGCCCCGGCCGCCCCGACCGCGCGATGTGAAACGCCTCATGGATGATCCGGCCGAGATCGTTGACGTCACGCACGAGGTAATTGTGCTTGGAGCAGGAGCGTGTGATGCCCACCGTGTCGCATTCCTGAAAGGCGTCCGAGCCAATCAGATGGGTCGGCACCTGGCCGGTGAGCACGACCATCGGAATGGAGTCCATCATGGCATCCGTGATCGGCGTCACCATGTTTGTGGCGCCGGGCCCCGAGGTCACCAGCGCGACCCCGACCTTTCCGGTGGAGCGGGCATAGCCTTCCGCCATGTGGCCCGCGCCCTGCTCATGGCGCACCAGAACATGGCGGATCGCATCGCTTTGCACCAGCGCATCATATATCGGCAGGACAGCCCCGCCAGGATAGCCGAAGATTGTCGTCACGCCTTCCGCGCGCAGGGCCTCAATGACGATGGCTGCCCCCGAAAGCTCGACGAATGATGGCTCTGCGCGGTCCGCGCGCGGCATGGCAGCGAGCGTCTTCATCCTGATGTCTCCGGCGTCCATGTCCAAAAAGTCTCCTCGTCCCGTTCAACTTCATGATCGTCTGCGGGCGCGCCAAACAAAAAGGGCCCCGTCTGGAGCCCCTTGTCGCGCATCCGCCCCCCGCGGCCCTCAATGAGGCCGGAGCGGATGCCCTCCGATTACGACAAGCCCCGAGGGGCATTCTGGCAGCGCAAGCATGATCGTTTCCCAAAACCGACGTTTGGAAACTAACCTTACCTCATGGTGCGGTCAATATCCCTGTAGATGGCAAGAATGATCCTCATGCGCCGCTCGTTTTCCATCACCGGAATGCGCGGCCAGAACGGAAATTGTCGCGCAATCCATGTGAATTGGCGCTTGGCATATCGCCGCGTGTCGCGCTTGGCATTCTCGGCGGCCTCGTCGGCGGAAATCTCGCCCCGGATAAAGGCGGCCAGCCACGGCATGCCATGGGCCTTCATCGCCGGGAGTTCCGGGTCGAGCCCGCGCTCCACCAGCGCCCGCGCTTCCTCCATCCCGCCATCGACCATCATCGACGAGAAACGACGGTCAATCCTGTTGTAGAGCCTTGCGCGCGGCGGTGTCAGGGCGATGCCGACCCACTGCCCCGGCGCGAGCGGTGGCGGCATGCGCGTGCTCTGAAAGGTGGTCAGGGTCCGCCCGG
>JBGSUF010000391.1:0-13935 GCA_041736285.1 Hyphomonadaceae bacterium
AGGTCGTTGGTGCCCATCACGAACGCCGCCAGCCGCGTGCCCTGCGCCGTCTCCGCAATCTCACGCAGCGCGAACAGGGCTTCCGGCATCTCGATCATGACCCACAGCGCCGTGTCCGGCCCCGCGCCGGCCTCCGCCATCGCCGCGTCGAGTGTCTCGATGTCGCGCGCAGAGCGGACCTTCGGGGCCAGGATCGCGTCCGGCCGCGCTGACACGGCCATCTGCAGGTCGTGCATCCCCCACGGCGTGTCCAGCCCGTTGATGCGGATCACCACCTCGCGCAGACCGAAGCCGCGCTCACGAACGGCAGTGTCCACGAGGTCGCGCGCCGTGGCCTTGGCATCGGGCGCAACCGCGTCCTCAAGGTCGAGGATCAGCGTATCGGCGGCGAGCGTGCGCGCTTTTTCGAGAGCGCGCGCATTGGCCCCCGGCATGTAAAGGCAAGACCGCCTAGGGCGCACGGATTGCATCGGCATCATGTGTTCTCTCCGGATTTTCCCACGACGTGTCGCCAAAGCACCCGGCGGTCGTTTCCCGACAGGCCGTTGCTTGGAGTTGATGTCTGTTTACACAAACCCCGCGTTGGCAATATGTGCCGACCGCTCCGACCCTGCTTTGCCGCCTGCGCAGGACTGCGTCAACCATCGGCGTTTGCATGCGAAGGCCTTGATCCTGCCGCATCGGTGAGTCAGTCTTCATTTTTCGCCGTTAACCCGCTTTCAAAAAAGCCCATCGCTTCAAAGGTGCCACATGATCCGCTCCGCTTTACTCGCCGCCACATTCGGGCTGGCATCCTTTGCGCTTCCGGCCTATGCCGTGCCCGCCACCGTCGACGAGGTCATGGAAATCCTGCGCGACAATGGTGTCGAGAATCTCGAGCGCGATGACAGCTTCGATGAATTCACCCACGTTTATGGATCGCTCAAGGTGGGTGACGACGACCCCGTTGTGTTCACGACACGGGTGATGCGCTGCGATCAGCAAGACCAGTGCCGGACGATCCTGATGTTTGCCAATTTCGACATGGGCCGCCCGCTTGAACCGAGCGACTATGAGACGGTGAACGGCTACAATGAAAGCTATCCGTTCGGTCGCGCCTATGTTTTCAATGACGAGGAGGCCAATGAGGTCACCATTGGCATCGACTATGTGGTCGACCTTGAGGACGAAAACGCTTTCGGCACCAATGAGGTCAACACGTTCCAGATCATCATCGGCAGCTTCTTCGAGCACATGATGGAGAGCGGCAACAACTGATCCGCTCACTCCCGCGCTGGTCGAGGCTGGACGCGAGACGGCAAAGGCCGCTTGCCCGCACGCGGCAAACCACTATCGTGAGTTTCTTAAATCAAGAGCCCGCGTCTGACAGGGCCATGGCCCTGTTCAGGCGCGGGCCTTCAGGCTCGACAACGGGCCTGACGCCGCCCACCGCCACACCTTCAAGGACACGAAGATGCTTCTCCCCCGCTTGCTGATCGCAGCATTGGTCACTCTCACCCTGGGCCTGACGGGTGCGGCCGTCGCGGCCCCGGCGAGTCTCAGCCAGGTGCGTGATGCCATGATCGCCCTCGGTGTAAAATCCGTCGATGTGGCCATCCTCTCCGGTCAGCCGACACTGTCGGGCGAACTGGACGGCATGGGCATCGTCGTCGCGCTTCGCGCCTGCCAGTCCATCGACACCGGAGAAAGGCTGTGCGGCGAGACCGCCTTCAAGGCCTGCCGCCCCCTGACGGCCACCGGTGGAATGGACAGGGCCGCACGCCTCGAAGAGGTCAATCAATACAATCTGGGCCGATACGCCGGCACGATGACGCTCGACGACCACCCCGCGCTTGGCCCGGTCTTCTGCGTTGTCGACGAAGTGAACCTGCGCGACGAAAACGACTTTGGCAGCGAGGAAGCCTATGAATTCGCGCAGGCCCTGACCGACTTCCGCTCCTTCCTCCTCGACCGCGGCGTGCCGGTCGAAAACCCGGAAAGCCTCTGACAGGGTGAGCGATCAGACCTTTGGCATAAGCGGTTTCGTCGCCCCGGGTTTTGAACCCGTCAGGGCCGCGTTCGAGGCCAATTTCAATGCAGACCTCGAACTCGGCGCCGGCTTCTGCCTCTGGCTTGAAGGCGCGTGCGTCGTCGATCTCCATGGCGGCTGGACGGACCGCAAGCGTGAGCGTCCCTGGCAGGCCTCAACGCTCGTCCCGGTCTACTCTACCACCAAGCCGATTGCGGCGATGATTGTCGCGCGCACCGTGGAGCTTGCCGGGGACAGGCTTCCGCTCGGATACGAGACGCCGGTGGCAGAGTTCTGGCCCGAATTCGCAAGCGCCGGAAAAGCGGCCTACACCATCGCTGAAGTTCTGTCTCATCAAGCCGGCATTCCCGGCTTTCCGGAGCCGATCGACCCTGCGCTCTGGCTTGATCCGCCCGCCCTGTCGCAGGCGCTGGCCGGGCTGGCCCCGATGTGGCCGCGCGGCGAGGGGTCTGGCTACCATCCGCTGACATGGGGATATCTTGCGGGGGAGATTGCCCGCCGCCTCGATCCGCAGGGGCGAACGCTCGGCACCATTCTCCGGCAGGATGTGACCCACCCGGCCGACCGCGCCGACCCGATCGACTTCTACATCGGCCTGCCAGAGGCAGAGCATGTGCGCGTCGCCGAACTCATGCGCCCACGCGAACTGCCGGCACTGGGTCCAATCAACCCGTTCAACACCGCCGCCTTCCTGACGACGTGGGCCGCGCCGGATCGCGGCGGGGCCGAGTGGCGGAGCGTCGAAATCCCGTCGGCCAACGGCATTGGCACGGCGCGTGCGGTCGCCCGGCTCTACAGCTTCTTTGCCGGCGGACTGTCGGCCGACGGGCTGGCCGTGCTCACCGATCCCGGTGTCCGCGATGCATTTCTCCGCCTGCGCGTTTCGGGCTATGACCGGGTTCTGCCCTTCAACCTGTCGTTTGCGGCCGGCGTGATGCGCAATGGACGCGGCGTTTACGGACCCAATCCCGGCAGCTTTGGCCATTCCGGCTGGGGCGGATCCATGGCGCTCGGCGATCCGGACAACCATCTGGCCTGCGCCTACGTCATGAACCGCCAGACCAACCAGCTTCAGTCGGACCTGCGCGGCCAGCGCCTCGTCAGCGCCGTGTATGACTGTCTCTGAAGAGGCTGGCACGGGGCGCTTTCACACCGACGCGGAATAAAAAAGAGAGCGGCCCCCCGAGGGGTCGCTCTCTTGATTCGTGTCGGCTGTCTCACGCAGGTTCGAAGCAATCAATTCAGGTCGCAAACGATGACTTGCGTGAAGACAATGACCTGAAGCTGCAACCTGACGTGAAACGACAGGCTGCCGCTCAGGGCCGGGTATCAGGACATCAGAAGTCCATACCGCCCATGCCGCCCATTCCGCCCATGCCGCCGCCGCCGCCAGCGCCGCCTTCGTCCTTCTTCGGCGCTTCGGCCACAGAGGCTTCGGTGGTGATCAGGAGGGCTGCAACCGAGGCAGCGTTCTGGAGAGCCGAGCGAACGACCTTGACCGGGTCAATGACGCCCATCTGAACCAGATCGCCATACTCTTCCGTGCGGGCGTTGAAGCCGTAGGAACGGGACTTCTCGGCCAGCACGTTGGCAACGACGACCGAGCCTTCAACGCCTGCGTTCTCGGCGATCTGGCGGCACGGAGCCTCCAGCGCCTTGCGCACGATGTCGATGCCGGCCTGCTCGTCAGGGTTGACGCCCTTGACGTCGATGTTGCGCGATGCGCGCAGCAGGGCGACGCCGCCGCCCGGAACAATGCCTTCTTCGACCGCAGCGCGGGTCGCGTTCAGCGCATCGTCAACGCGGTCTTTCTTCTCTTTCACTTCGACTTCCGTCGCGCCGCCGACCTTGATGACCGCAACGCCGCCCGCCAGCTTGGCGAGGCGTTCCTGCAGCTTCTCCTTGTCGTAGTCGGAGGTAGTGTCGTCGATCTGCTTGCGGATCTGGGCCACGCGCGCTTCGATGTCGGCCTTGGCGCCGGCGCCGTCAACGATGGTGGTGTCGTCCTTGGTGATGTTGACGCGCTTGGCCGAGCCGAGCATGTCCATCGAGACGTTTTCCAGCTTGATGCCGAGGTCTTCGGAGATGACCTGGCCACCGGTCAGGATCGCAATGTCCTGCAGCATCGCCTTGCGGCGATCGCCAAAGCCCGGAGCCTTCACCGCCGCAACCTTCAGGCCGCCGCGCAGACGGTTGACCACGAGGGTCGCCAGCGCTTCGCCATCAACGTCTTCTGCAATGATCAGCAGCGGACGCTGCGACTGCACCACGGCTTCGAGGATCGGCAGCAACGGCTGCAGCGAGGAGAGCTTCTTCTCGTGCAGCAGGATGATCGGATCGTCGAGATCGGCGACCATCTTGTCGGCGTTGGTGATGAAGTAGGGCGACAGGTAGCCGCGGTCGAACTGCATGCCTTCGACGACTTCCAGTTCGGTGTCGAGCGACTTGGCTTCTTCGACCGTGATCACGCCTTCATTGCCGACTTTTTCCATCGCGCGGGCGATCATGTCGCCAATCTCGTTCTCGCCATTGGCCGAGATCGAGCCGACCTGAGCGATTTCCGCGTTTGTCGAAACCTTGCGCGAATGGTGCGCGAGATCGGAGACGACTTCGAGGACGGCCTTTTCGATGCCGCGCTTGAGGTCCATCGGGTTCATGCCGGCGGCCACCCGCTTGAGGCCTTCACGCACGATGGCCTGGGCCAGCACGGTCGCCGTCGTGGTGCCGTCGCCGGCCACGTCGTTGGCCTTGGACGCCACTTCGCGGAGCATCTGCGCGCCCATGTTCTCGAAACGGTCAGCCAGTTCGATTTCCTTGGCAACCGTCACGCCGTCCTTGGTCGAGCGCGGAGCGCCGAAGGATTTCTCGATGATGACGTTGCGGCCTTTCGGGCCGAGCGTAACCTTCACGGCGTTTGCCAGTGTGTCGACGCCGCGCAGCATCCGCTCGCGCGCATCAGCGCCGAAGTGTACAATTTTAGCAGCCATTTTCAGCTCCTTGTCTTGGTTTCAGTCTGGGAAATCCGGGGGTTGAGAGAGCCGTTCAGCTCTCGATCACGCCCAGGATATCGCTCTCTTTCATGATCAGCAGGTCTTGCCCGTCGACCTTCACCTCGGTGCCCGACCATTTGCCGAACAGGATGCGGTCGCCCGGCTTGACGTCCATCGGGACGATCTCGTTGTCGTCACCGCGCGCGCCAGTGCCAACGGCGATCACTTCGCCTTCCTGCGGCTTTTCCTTGACGGTGTCGGGGATGATGATGCCACCCTTGGTCTTGGATTCTTCTTCCACGCGCTTTACCAGCACGCGATCATGCAGCGGACGGAATTTCATCTTGTCCCTCTCCAGAGCGTTAGAGTTGATCTCATCGGCAGGGATTCCTGCCGCCGTTAGCACTCACGCTCGGTGAGTGCTAACGATGGGGTGCAGTTAGGCATGACACCCCCGCGCGTCAATGGCCGATGGGGCGAAGAAATCGACAGTTTTGGAACCGGGAGCTCGCAGGGCCGTAAATCCTCTGAAGACCGGAGGATTTCATGACCGACATTTACGACCGTATCCGCGCCGACCACGACACGCACCGCGACCTCATGGCGAAGATCGCCGCGACGCAAGGGGAGGTGGAGCGCCGCCGCAAGCTCTTTGCGCGCTTTGTCGCCGAACACGACAGCCATCTCGCCGCCGAGGAGAAGACCTTCTACGCGGCGCTGATCGAGCTTGACGACGGGCATGAGGAGGCCCGCCACGGCATTCACGAGCACTATAAAAGCGCGAAGATCCTTGAGGAATTGCAGGAGATGGACATCGCCGCCAATGGCTGGCTTCAGCGCTTCGCAACGATGAAGGACGAGCTGGAGCACCACTTCAAGGATGAGGAAGACGACATTTTCCCCCACGCAAGGGGACTGTTCTCAGACGAAGACGCGCGCGAGATGGGCGAGGAATTCACCCGCCAGAAGGAACGCTTCCTGCAGGACGCGTGAGGAGAAGCCCCTCCCCCTGCCCTCTCCGATTACCGGCCACGGACCCGCGTCGGCCAAGGCCGGTCACCGCGTGGACATCACCGCGTGGACATCACCCGGAAGGACATCGCCCCAAGCGACCATCATTGCGCCCGGTTCATATCTCGAACTGGTCGATCCGGTAGCCGGGGTCCGGATATTGCGGGTTCATCTCCTCCAGCGCTCCGCGGATCAGCCGTGCGCAGATGGCATTTCGCCGTGACTTGGAATCGGACGGCACCACATGCCATGGCGCGTGCGGTGTCGAGCAGCGCGCCACCATCGTCTCGTAGGCGGCCATGAATTCCGGCCACAGCTTGCGATCCTCAAGGTCGCCGGGGTTGAACTTCCAGCGCTTGTGCGACGAAATCAGCCGGTCACGCAGCCGTTCGCCCTGCACCGCGTGGCTGAAATTCAGCATGATCTTGAGCAGGTGGATGCCATTGTCGGTCAGGTGTTTCTCGAACGCGTTGATCTCGCCATAACGCCGCTCGATGGCGTCTGCGGGGGCCAAACCACGCACTTTCACAATCAGAACATCCTCATAATGCGAGCGGTCGAAAATCCCGACATATCCTTTGGGCGGGATCGCCTCATGTACCCGCCAGAGATAATCACGCGCCAGTTCCGCCGCCGTCGGAGCCTTGAACGCCTTCACCACCATGCCGAGCGGGCTGGTGCGCCCGAAGCACGACTTGATGACGCCGGACTTGCCCGCCGTGTCCATGCCCTGCAACACGATGAGGAGCGCGCGCTTGCCCTCCGCATAGAGTGCATCCTGAAGTGTGTCGATGACGCGCGTGTCGACCTCAAGGCTCGCCTTCGCGTCGGCCTTCTTGGCGAACAGGCCATCGGCCGAGGTCGGGTGATCGGCCAAGGCGAAGGCCTCGTCCGGCGTTGCCAGCACGGTCTTGCGCACAACATCAATCGCAGGCTGATCCATCGTCCTCAAACCCTCTTGGCGAGCCAGAAACACGCCCAAAAACAAAAGCGCCGCGGGGCATGAGACCCCACGGCGCCCGTTGTGTCCACATCGCCCCCCGGGCGATTACGACGAATAGTATTCGACGACCAGGTTCGGTTCCATCTTCGCCGCATACGGAACATCCGTCAGCGTCGGCATGCGCACGAAAGTCGCCGACATGGCTTTGGGGTCCACGTCGATATAGTCCGGAATGTCGCGCTCGGGGCTGGCCAGCGCTTCCAGAAGCAGCGCCATGTTGCGCGACTTCTCGCGCACCTGCACCACATCGCCCGGCTTCACGCGGAACGAGGAGATGTTGGTCTTCACGCCGTTCACGGTCACATGGCCATGGTTGACGAACTGACGCGCCGCAAAGATCGTCGGCACGAATTTGGAGCGATAGACGAAAGCGTCGAGACGGCTTTCCAGAAGGCCGATCAGAAGCTCCGACGTGTTGCCCTTCCGGCGGGCCGCTTCGTCATAGATCTTGCGGAATTGCTTCTCGGTGATGTCGCCATAGTGAAACTTCAGTTTCTGCTTGGCCATCAGCTGGGTGCCGAAGTCCGACATCTTGCCCTTGCGGGCCGCGCCGTGCTGGCCAGGGCGGGACTGACGCTTGTTGATCGGGGATTTAGGACGGCCCCAGATATTCTCACCGACGCGACGGTCGATCTTGTACTTCGCGCTGTGGCGACGTGACATGGCATACCTCATTGTCGACGCGGGCCGGGAGCGCTCACCGTGAGCACCCCGATTGCAACGGCGGCACCGCATCCATCCGTCATTTCCCGGCGCATGCGCGCGGGAAGCACGCGATAAACCCTGAACGCCCGGCCGAGTCAAGCTGTGGGGCGCTGCGATCATTATCAGCCGAGCTTCACCAGCCCTTTGCGGTAGCGTTTCCAGTTGCCGACATAATGCAGCGCGCCGGCCTCCACCATCGCCGCCTGCGCCTGTGAGACCTCCCGCACCACCTTGCCCGGCGCGCCCATCACGAGCGAGTTGTCCGGGATCACCTTGCCCTCCGGGATCAGTGCGTGCGCGCCGATGATGCAGTTGTTGCCGATGCGCGCATTGTTCATCACAAGTGCGCCGATGCCGATCAGGCTGCCATCACCAATGGTACAGCCGTGCAGCATGGCCAGATGGCCGACCGTCACATTCCGCCCGATGGTGAGCGGAGAGCCCATGTCGGTGTGCAGCACGCTGCCATCCTGCACGTTGGAATTCTCTCCGATGGTGATCGGCTCATTGTCTCCGCGCAGCACCGCGCCGAACCAGACGCTGGCATTCTCTTCCAGAATGATGTTGCCGATCAGCGTCGCATTTTCGGCGACCCAATAGTCCCCGCTGCCTGGAAATGTCGGTCCGATGCCGTCCAGTTCGTAAATCGCCATTTGTCGTGTTCCTGTGATTGGCCTGCCCCGCTCTGTCACAAAAAATTGCTCCGTTCGGGATGCGGAATGTTGCGTGCGCGGGCACCAAAGACTGCTAGGCTCTTTTCATCAAGGGATTCGGTGAGAACAAGTCACGTTGTGGCCTCTCACCCCGGAAAGGAGCCGTGTTTGACACACGCCCTGACTGACAGACCCGGGTGCAGCGCGCTGGCTGCATCGACCGGCCTCAGCGGCCGGAGGGGCTTGCTTCCCCTTGATTTCACCGACCGCACGGCCCTCCGGCCCTGCGGTTTTTTTGTGTCTGAACGAGGAGATTGTCATGGGTAAACGCGCATCTGCACGCCGCACACGCCAGGCCGAGGTCGAGACCGGGATCCTGCAACAGGAAATGTCGCGCACGCCCGGCCTCGTGTCGATCAAGGGCGGATGGCATCCCGACGACAACGAACGCGTTCGCAACATCCATGACGCCCGCCCGAACGCCCAGGGCGCCCCCGGCGCCGGTCCGCGCGATCAGCGCTACACCAAGACCGTCAAGCCGCGCTCTGAAAACCAGGCCGTGCTCCTCAACGCCATTGACGATCACAGCCTTGTCTGCGCGCTCGGTCCGGCCGGCACCGGCAAGACCTATCTCGCCATCACCAAGGCGGTTGAGGCGCTGCAGAAAGGCGCGGTCGGCCGCATCGTTCTCTGCCGCCCCGCGGTCGAGGCGGGGGAGCAGATCGGCTTCCTGCCCGGCGCGATGGAGGACAAGCTTGCCCCTTATCTGCGCCCGCTCTACGACGCGCTCGCCGACCGGCTCTCCCCGGCCCAGCTCAAGCACATGATGGCTGAGGGCCTGATCGAGATCGCCCCCATCGGCTTCATGCGCGGGCGGACGCTGAACAACGCTTTCGTTGTCATCGACGAGGCACAGAACTGCACCTATGCCCAGCTCAAGATGCTGCTGACGCGCCTTGGCTGGCACTCCACCATGGTCATCACCGGTGACCCGGCCCAGACCGACCTTCTGCCGGAAATGTCGGGCCTTGCCCCGGTCGCCGAGCGCCTCGAAGCGATGGAGGATGTCGCCGTCGTCCGCCTCACCGGCAAGGATGTCGTCCGCCACCCGCTTGTCGCGCGCATGCTGGACACGCTCTAGGCCGACGCCGGAAAACCCGTGATCCGATGAATGCGGGCGGCGTCTTCAGAAGGCTCGCCGCCCGCCTTTTCCGCGCTCCACATGCAGGCCGCATTCGGTCTTCTCCTGCCCGGCCCAGCGCCCGGCGCGCACGTCCGCCGGATCGCTGACCGGCGCGGTGCATGGCCAGCAGCCGACCGAGGGATAGCCCTCTGCCACCAGCGGATGACGCGGCAGGCCACGCATCACAAAGAACGCTTCCACATCCTCGCGCGTCCACCCGGCCAGCGGGTTCACCTTGAACCGTCCGCCCGCATGCTCGAACACCGGCAGGCGCATCCGTTCCCCGCCATGGAACCGCTTGCGCCCCGTAATCCAGGCGTCATACCCCTCAAGCACGCGGTCCAGCGGCCGCACCTTGCGCAGTTCGCAGCACGCGTCGCTATCGCGCTTCCACAGGTCGCGTCCTGCGTCCTCGGCCTTCTCCTCCTCGTCGTCGGGGAACACATTGACCACGTTGGTCAGCCCCAGCGTCCCGATCAGTTCATCGCGGTATTGCAGCGTCTGCGCGAAATGCCGCCGCGTCTCCATGAACAGGATCGGCATGTCCGGCGCGACGTCGGCGATCAGCGCCAGCATCGCCGCGCTCTCGGCCCCGAACGAGCAGACATAAGCGATCTTTCCCGGCCATTCGCGGATCAGGCTCGCCCGCAGCACGGTCTGCGCGCTGGCATCACGAAGCTCGGCATTGATCCGCGCGAGCCGCGTTTCAACGGTCTCATTGCGCGCGGGCAGGATATCAGCATAGGGCATCAGCCATTCCTCGTTTCGGATACGTCGTCATGTCGCCGCGCCGGGATAGGTCGCAGGCGGTCAGCGGCGCCCTGATAGGCCAGCCGGTATTCGCCGAGCGCCGCACAGACCTCGTCCAGCCCGGCCCGGCTCGTCTCGAAACTGTCAAAACCGCAGCGCGCCATGAAGCCGACCTGGTCGCGCAGCACATGACCCGTCGCCCGCAACTCGCCGCGATAGCCATAGCGCCGCCGAAGAAGCTGAGCCTGGCTGAAGCCGCGTCCGTCTGTGTAACGCGGGAAGGCGATGGCGATCAGGTCCAGTGTCTCCACATGCGCTGCCAGCCGCGCCGGATCGTCCTCCGGGACCAGTTGCACGCCCATCACCAGCCCATCTGCCGCCTCTGGCAGCGCCGCCAGATACCGCTCAATCCCCAGCACCACACGGCCCTGCGCCGGGAGCGCCGCCTCGGCGTCCGGCCATTCCCAGTCCTGCGCAGCGGTCACCGCGCCGCCCGCCTCAAGCCGGATCAGTGGCATAGACCGCCTCCTTGAAGGGCTGATGCCCGACCCTTCCGAGCACGTCGATGAAGCGATCGTCCGGCCCGCGCCGCAATTGCATATAGCGCCTCACAAGGCTCTCGATCGCGGGGACGACCGCCTCGCGCGGCAGCGCCGGGCCGAGGATCTGCCCGATCGCGGCCAGTTCGTCGCCGCGCCCGCCAACGCTGATCTGGTAGGCTTCCTCGCCCTTCCGGTCGACGCCCAGAAGCCCGATATGCCCGACATGGTGATGCCCGCATGCATTGATGCAGCCGGACATCTTGATCTTCAGTTCGCCAATCTCCTCGGCGAGATCCGGATCGGAGAACGCGTTGGATATGTCCTGCGCCACCGGGATGGAGCGCGTGTTGGCAAGATTGCAGTAATCAAGGCCGGGGCAGCAAATCATGTCCCCGATCAGTCCGTTGTTCGGCGTTGCAAGCCCCGCCACCGCAAGCCCGTCGAACACGGCGGGAAGGTCATCCAGCGCGACCTGCGGCAGGATCAGGTTCTGCTCATGGCTGACGCGCACATCATCATGGCCATAGCGCTCGGCAAGCCCGGCGACCACCTCCATCTCCGCATCTGTCGCATCGCCCGGAATTCCGCCGACCGGCTTCAGCGACACCGTCACCATCCCATGGCCGGACACGCGGTGCGGGCGGACATTGTTGCGCGCCCAGCGGGCATAGGCCGGATCGCCCGACAGCCGCCCCTCATGCACCGGCGAGGACTCGCGCGCGGTCAGTTCCGGCGGGGTGAAGTATGCGGCAATCCGCGCCTCCTCGGCGGCCGGCAGGGCGATCTTCTCGCCCTCTCGCTGCGCCGCAAATTCCGCATCGACCTCGCGCGTGAACGCTTCGGTGCCAAGCTCGCTGACGAGGATCTTGATCCGCGCCTTGTACTTGTTGTCCCTCCGGCCGTGGCGATTGTAGACGCGCATGACCGCTTCGAGATAATCGAGCAGCTCCGCCTTGGCCACGAAGGGCCGGATCAGCGGCGCGACATGCGGCGTGCGGCCTTGTCCGCCGCCGACATAGACGGCAAATCCGGTTTCCCCGTCCGGCCCGGCCACCATGTGCAGGCCGATATCGTGCACCTGCACCGCCGCCCGGTCCTCCGGCGAAGCTGTCACCGCGATCTTGAACTTGCGCGGCAGGAAGGAAAACTCCGGGTGGAAGGTCGACCACTGGCGGATGATCTCGCACCACGGCCGCGGATCCTCGATCTCATCGCCCGCAGCCCCGGCAAAATGATCCGTCGTCACGTTGCGGATGCAGTTGCCCGAGGTCTGGATCGCATGCATCTCGACATCGGCCAGGGCACGCAGCACGTCCGGAATGTCAGCCAGCGCGATCCAGTTGAACTGGATGTTCTGCCGCGTCGTGAAATGGCCATAGCCCCGGTCCCAGCGCCGCGCGATCTCGGCGAGCCGCCGCAACTGGCGACCCGAAAGCTGGCCGTAGGGAATGGCCACGCGCAGCATGTAGGCGTGAAGCTGGAGATAGACCCCGTTCATCAGCCGCAATGGCTTGAACTCGTCCTCCTTCAACTCCCCGGAGAGCCGCCGCGCGACCTGTCCGGCGAATTCGGCCACCCGGTCCTCGACCATGGCCCTGTCAAACTCATCATAGCGATACATCACGCCGGCTCCAGCGCATGCGGAATGCCAAGCTGCGCCTCGGTGCGAAACACCCAGCGCTGCACGGAGGGAAACTCCGAAAGGTCAAATCCGCCATCACCGGCCCAGCGCGTATAGGCAACGAGCGCCACATCGGCGAGCGTCATGCGCTCCCCGACCAGCCATTCGGTATAGGTCAGCTGCATCTCCATCACGCCGAGCGCGCGCCGCCCCTTGGCCAGAAGGTTCGGGTCGATCTCGTCATCGCTCATCCCGCGCAGCTTCAACCAGCGGCGAACGGCCACGTAAGGCTCATGGCTGTACTGTTCCCAGAACAGCCAGCTAATCATCTGCGCCCGCGTGAAGACGTCGGACGGCACCAGTTCGCTGCCCGCCTGCTCGGCAAGATAGAGCATGATCGCGTTCGATTGCGGTAGCACCCGCCCATCGGCAAACCGCGCAAGCGGCACCTGGCCGACCGGGTTCAGCCGCAGAAAGTCCTCGGTTCGCGTGCCGCCGCTGGCAAGATCGATCTCGACCCAGTCATAGGCCACGCCGATAAAGTCCGCCGTCCAGCGGGGCTTCAGGCAATTGCCGCTGATAGATGATCCATAGAGCGTCAGTTTTTCTTCGCGTTCGCGTGTCATCTCTGTCCCCCGTCGTCATTGCTGGCATGCGCGGCACGAAACTGAGGATGGACCGTCGGCCCCTCGGCACGGATTCGCTCGCGAAGTGTCTCTCGTCCTGCGGCGCCGCCGCCGGGTGCCGCCTCCATCAGATAAGGATCGGTGACGATCCGCTCGTCAATCGCCGCCAGCGCAGCGTCTGCCGCATCGCCGGACCAGATCGCCGCCGCCGCAATGTCCCGCGTCCAGCCGCCCCGGCCGTCCGCATAGACAACCGCGCCCGTCGCCGTCTCCCAGGCCGTCAGGTGCTTTTCGACCTCCGGCGCCATTTTCGGACGAACGCTGCTCATGCGACAAGCTCCGCAATCCTGACCGGCGCAGGCAGTGTCGCCATCGCCGACCTCGCCCCATCCGCCAGTGCCGCCACCTCGCCAATCACCAGCAGCGCCGGACCCTCAATCGCATGCGCCGCGATCAGACCCGCCAGTCCCGCCAGCGTCCCGAAGGCGCGCACCTCATTCTCCCGCGTCCCGTTCTCGATCACGGCGACCGGCGTCGATCCGCTCCGCCCGGCTGCCATCAGCCGCTGTGAAATCTCGCCCGCCGTGCCAACGCCCATGAACACCACCACCGTCTGTCCGGTCCGCGCCAGCGCTGCAAAATCAAGGTCTGGCAGACCGCCAGCCTGCGCATGTCCGGTTACGAACGTCACCGACTGGGCATGGTCGCGGTGGGTCAGCGGCAAGCCCGCCGACGCCGCACACCCCAGCGCCGATGAAATGCCAGGCACCACATGCGCCTCGATCCCCGCCGCGCGTACCGCCTCCAATTCCTCACCGCCGC
>JBGSUF010000279.1:0-1543 GCA_041736285.1 Hyphomonadaceae bacterium
CATCGCCGCCGCCAGCACTTCCCCGGCCGGATGCACCGAGCGCACCAGACCCCCGGCATGGGCCTCTTCCGCCAGCAGGATACGCCCCGTCAGGCTCCATTCCAGCGCCGTCGAAATGCCCACCAGCCGCGGCAGGAACCAGGACGAGCACGCTTCCGGCACAATGCCGCGGCGCGCAAAGACAAAGCCGATCTTCGCGCCCGCCGCCGCCAGCCGCATGTCGCACGGCAGCGTCATGGTGATCCCGACGCCGACAGCAGCCCCGTTGATCGCCGCGATCACCGGCTTCAGGCTGCGATAGATGCGCAGCGACACCACGCCGCCGAGGTCGCGGTAAACGTCACCGACCTTGTTCTGATCGCGCATGAAATCGGCGCCCGGCGTGCGCGCGAACGTGTCGCCGCCAGAGCCAAGGTCGGCCCCCGCGCAGAAGGCCCGGCCCTCCCCCGTCAGGATCACGCAGCGCACATCGTCGTCGCGGTCGCTCTCATCGAAGGCGGCGATGATGTCGGCCGCCATCTGCGAGTTGAAGGCATTCATCCGCTCGGGCCTGTGCAGCGTGATCACCGCCACACCGTCATCGGCCCGATACTTCACCGTTTCCAGCGTCAGTTGCGTCATGCCCGTCCTCCAGCCTGTCAGCCGGTGGCGGCGTCCCGGTTGGCCCGCCGCATCACCGCGAAGAAAAATCCGTCCGTCCCGGCGCTGCGCGGGGTGAGCCGCACCCCGCCCGATCCGCCGCCCGAACCACCCGTCATGCCCGCCATCACAACCGCTGCGCCCGCCTCGGTCAACTGGCCCGATGCCACCACCGCCTCCGCTGCATTCTGCTGCGAGAATTCCGGATGCCCGCTCAGGAAAGCGGCGACCTGATCCTCATCCTCCTCCACCAGGAAAGAGCATGTGGCATAGACCAGCCGCCCGCCCGGCTTCACGAACCGCGCCGCCGCCGCCAGGATCTCGGCCTGCTCGGCCAGACGCTTTTCAAGCGCGGCGGGCTTCAGCCGCCATTTTGTGTCCGGCTTGCGCCGCCATGTGCCCGTTCCCGAGCATGGCGCGTCGATGAACACGCAGTCCATCTGCCCCTCCAGCGCCTCCAGCGCTTCGGGTTCAGCCGGATAGACCAGTTGCACATTGTGCGCGCCGGAACGCTTCAGCCTAGGGATCAGCGCCGACAGCCGCCGCCCGTCAATGTCATAGGCGAACACCTGCCCTTTTCCGCCCATCATCGCCGCCAGCGCCAGCGTCTTGCCGCCGCCGCCCGCGCAATAGTCCAGCACCTGCTCGCCCGCTTTGGCATTGGCTGCGGCCGCCGCGATCTGCGATCCGGCATCCTGCACCTCGACCCAGCCCTTGGAATAGGCCGGGATTTCCAAGAGAGACGCTTCCCGGTCGGCTGCCTTGGGCGGCGGGACATGAAACCCGTTGACCAACAGCCGCGACGGCTGCGCGTTGGAAGTGCGCAACGCCGCGCCGGCCTTCTCCGCATCCGTCTTCAGCGTGTTGATCCGCAGGTCCACCGGCGCGCGCACCGCCATCGCCT
>JBGSUF010000010.1:0-3288 GCA_041736285.1 Hyphomonadaceae bacterium
GCAATCGCGGCTATCGCGGGGATGGCAATCGCGGCGGCAGCGGCGGCTATCGCGGAGACGGTTATCGCGGTGGCAATCGCGGCGGCGTCGCGCCGAGACGCTATCAGGCGCCCCAGCAATACAGCGCGCCGCGTCGCTACAATGCCCCGCGCCAGTATGTCCAGCCGCGCGGCTATGTTGCCCCGCGCCGCTATTCAGCGCCCCGCTACTACAACAATCAACGCCAGGCCTACCGGTCCTGGCGTCATCAGCCGGGTTATCGCTACCCCGCTTTCCGGCCCGCGCGGTACTATTCGCGCAGCTACTACCGCCCGATCTATCGCGACTACTCGCCGCGCTGGAGCGTTGGCAGCTACTATGCCTACCAGCCCCAGACTCTGGTGATCTACGACTATTATGATTACGGCCTGTATGCGCCGCCGTCCGGTTATCACTGGATTCACGACAACAACTCCGGTGACGTGATCCTCGCGTCGATCGCCACCGGCGCAATCATCGCGCTCGCCATCGGCCTGTTCGACTGAGCCAGCGCCCACACCCTGCGGCCGCCTTCTGGCCACGGACACTCCAGCGCCCCCGAGAACCGGGGGCGCTTTTTTTGTCCGCCATTGTGTAAGGAAACGGCCCGGCCACACCGCAAAATGCACGAGAGCCCGTGGGGTGCATCGAGGGCAAAGCCCGAAATGCACCGCCCCCCGCGCCCATCACAGCCGGTCAGCGACCCACGGCAAAGCCCCCCTAAAGCCCGAGCTTCTTCGCGAGGATCTCGTTGACGGCCTGCGGGTTGGCTTTGCCGCCGGAGGCTTTCATCACCTGGCCGACGAACCAGCCGAGCGCCTTGGGCTTTTCATGGCCGGCGGCTTTCTGCGCGTGCAGTTGTTCCACCTGGCCCGGATTGGCGGCGATGATCTCGTCCACCACCGCCTCGATCGCCCCGGTGTCGGTGACCTGCACCAGCCCCTCGCGTGTCACGATGGCGGCGGCGTCATCGCCGGTCTCGATCATCTTCTGGAAGACGGTCTTGGCGATCTTGCCGGAAATCGTGCCATCCGAGATCAAGTCGATCAGGCCGCCAAGCTGGCCGGCCGAGACCGGGCTCTGCGAGAGCGGCGTGTCGTCCTTGTTCAGCCAGCCGAACAATTCCTGCGTCACCCAGTTGGCCGCCAGACGCGGGTCGCGCCCGCGCGCCACCGCCTCGAAGAAGTCCGCCTTCTCCGCATCCGCCGCCAGCACGCCCGCGTCATAGGGCTTCAGCCCGTAATCGGCCACCAGCCGCGACTTCTTCTGGTCGGGCAGTTCCGGCAGGCTGGCACGGACCGCGTCGATCATTTCCTGCGTCAGTTTCAGAGGCAACAGGTCCGGGTCCGGGAAATAGCGGTAATCATGCGCATCCTCCTTGGAGCGCATTGAGCGCGTCACCCCGGAAGCGGCGTCGAACAGCCGCGTTTCCTGCACCACCGTGCCGCCGCCCTCGACCAGTTCGATCTGGCGGCGCGCCTCGTATTCGGCCGCCTCGCGGATGAAGCGGAAGGAGTTGACGTTCTTGATCTCGCAGCGCTTGCCGAGATGTTTGAAATCCCCGCTCGCCTTGAACGCCTCATACGCGCCCGGCCGGCAGATCGACACGTTGACGTCCGCCCGCAGATTGCCCTTCTCCATGTCGCCGTCGCATGTGCCCAGCGCCACGACGATGGAGCGCAGCTTCTTCACATACGCCGCCGCTTCCTCGGGCGAGCGGATGTCCGGCCGGGACACGATCTCCATCAGCGCCACGCCGCAGCGGTTGAGGTCGACATAGGTCGCGTCCGGGTCAAGATCGTGGATCGACTTGCCGGCGTCCTGTTCAAGGTGCAGCCGCTCGATGCCGACGGTGAAGCTGTAGCCGTCCTCGCTCTCCACCTCGATCTCGCCCTCGCCCACGATCGGGTACTGGAACTGGCTGATCTGATAACCCTGCGGCAGGTCGGGATAGAAGTAATTCTTCCGGTCAAAGCGCGACATCAGGTTGATCTGCGCATTCAGGCCGAGCCCGGTGCGCACCGCCTGCTCGACGCAGAACCCGTTCAGCACCGGCAGCATCCCCGGCATCGCCGCATCGACCAGCGCGACATTGCAGTTGGGATCAGCGCCAAACGCCGTCGACGCGCCGGAAAACAGCTTGGCATGCGACGCAACCTGCGCATGCACCTCCAGCCCCATGACGACTTCCCAGTCGCCGGTTTCGCCTGAAAGGATGTAAGGTGTGCGTGTGGTCATGGGTGTGGCTCTTCATCGGCGTGACGGTTTACAGCCGACCTTCATACCCGCCGCAACGCGAAAGTCGAGCGATCAGCCGCCTCTTGCCGCCCATTTGCGGGCATTCTCGTCGGCACGCCGCAGCCGCGCCTCGATCTGTCGCCAGCCTGCCTGTCCGACATGCACGCTCGCGACCTCGCCGTCCTTCAACAGAACGAAACTTGGCCATGAAATGCTGTTGCGCTTGCCGAAGGCCGCGCGGAACACCGCGTCATGGGGGCCGTAGCCGCCTTCAAAGGCCGAGCGCGAACCGGGTCCAAGCTCCGCCATCCGTATCGCCGCCACCCGCGAGGCCGGCTCGCGTTTCCATGCCGGCAGCGCGTCTCGTTTCCAAGCCTTGCACGCGCCGCATGTGTAGGAACCGAAGTAGACAACCTCATATTCCGCGGGAGGCGTCGGGTTGAATTGCTCCCATGTTGCCGCCCCGCCAACCCCGATCAGGGCCACAAAAAGAAGGATGAAAAAGCTCTTCACATCGGCCCCCAAGTGTTCCCGGCGAAGTCTGCACGATACTGCAAAAGGGTAATCACCCGCATAAGCGGACACTTGCAAATGCTCCGAAACCCGCCATGACGCCCGCGTCAATTGGCTTCATTGGCCCATCTGCACCCATCGGGCACACTTTGGACCCGACGCCCCGAACAGGAGCCAGCCGATGTCCGCCGCCGCCCTTCCGCCCGAAGAACCCGGCCTGCTCAAGGCCCGCGAGCGGCGCACCATCCGCAGCTTCTTGCGCCACATCGCCGGCGGCTATCTCGTCGGCACCGCGTTCGGCCTGGTCGGCTATGTCGCGATGATCCTCGTTGTCGGCCCGGAAAAGCTCGACATTCCATGGTTCTACACCGCCCTTGCCTTGTATCAGGCCGGGATGCTGGGCGGTTTTGTCGGTGTCGGCGTCTTCATGACGCGCCAGCGCCGCAAGGGCGATGATGACAGCCCCGGCGGCGGCCTTCCGGCCGGGTCTGTTGAGGGCGTCCCCGCGCCAGCCCGCCC
>JBGSUF010000107.1:0-4904 GCA_041736285.1 Hyphomonadaceae bacterium
CCGGCCTGCGCGCCCGTCAGCGCGACCCGGTAGAGGTGCCGCTCCAGTGGCGTATCGGCAAAGCCCAGCACATAGACCGCGTCATCGCCCGCCATGCCAACGATCGAGTCCACCACCCATTCGCCGCGCGTCAGCTGGACAGCTTCGCCCCCGGCCCCGCCGCGCCGCACATACACATGGCGGAACCCGCTATCCTCGCGCGTCATCAGTTCGAGCGACGAGGACCGGGTGTAGTCATCCGACAGATTGATCCACCGGCCCTGCCGCTCGGTGAAATTCTCCGCGAGTGTTACAGGCCCGCCCGTCATCGCCCCCGCCGAGACCAGATACCGCAGCTGCGTCTGGTCGCGGTTGACCGCCTGAACCGACAGCGCCGGTCCGGACATGGTCTCGACCCACTGCACCCGCGCCAGATACTGATCCGTCGCCGACCCGAAATCGGCCTGCCTCCAGTCTGCCGGATGCTCGCTGCCCGTCGCCATGTCGCGCACGATCAGGTCGACCACCGCATTGGGGCGCCCGGCGCGCGGATAGCGCTGCTCGATCACCGTCACCGCGTCGGCGGCAATGTCGAAGCGCGGTATGATATCGACCGTGCTTTCATCGACGCGCGTGTAGGCGACAAACCGGTCATCCCCGCTCCACCAATAGCCGGTGTAGCGTGACATCTCCTCCTGCGCGACGAACTCGGCGACACCGTAACTGACGGCCTTGTCCGGCTCGGCCAGCGGTGACAGCCGTGTCTCGGTCGCGGTTGCGATCTCCACCGCGTAGAGCGCGCCGTCGCGGATGAAGCTGACATACCGCCCGCCCGGAGAGACCTTGGCGTCATACTCGAAGGCGTCGGTTTCGGTGATGCGGCGCGCGGGCGTCCCCTCGGCCTGAACATCGACCAGCCACACATCCCCGCCCGCCGGCACAAGGATGAAGCGGCCCTGACTGTCCCACTGATACTGCACGATGCCGCGCTGGCCCGCGATCCGTTTTCGCTCGCGCAGCGCCTTTTCCGCCTCCGTCAGTTCGGTATCGGCCGGATCGAGCACGGTGGAATCGACCAGCAGCATCTCCCCGCCGGACGCGACATCGAACGCCCACAGGTCCAGCCTCGACAGGTCATCGGCCCGCGGCTTGAGATAGGTCACGAGCCGCCCGTCCGGCGAAAACGCGAGCGCGCGCGGGGCCGGCCCGTTGAGCGAGGGTGACGCGAAAATCCGCTCCAGCGTCAGCTCTTTGCCCTGCAAGGCCATGACCCTCTCCCCCTGCGCTGGCTGCGCCATCTGCGTCTCCCCTGCCGGATTCGCGCAGGCCGCCGTGACAAGCAGCCCCAGCGCCAGGACCGGGTGCAAAAGCCGTCTCATCATCCACTCCTGTGCGTGCTTGGCCTCACGCTGAAATCCGAACGCAGGCCGCATCCGGTCGTCAGTCAATCCGCTCTGCCACGCCATAGCAAGTCTCGGCGAGGTAATTGCCGTAGCAGACCCGGTAGGCCGTCGCGGCCTCATCCTCGAAGGTGATATATTTGAAGCCGACATCGCCAAGCTTGTGAGCCGTCTCCCCCTGACAGTCCGCAAGGCCGTTGGTCGCGGTGATCTCCTCGCGGAGCGCATATCCGCCCTGCGCATTCTCGGTGATCGACCAGTCGACCTCCAGCACTTCCTCGCCCGACATGATGGTCATCGTCCCGTCATCGCGGAAGGCATAGGTGTCGCGGCAAAAATCAGCCGGCCGACCGTCGATCCGCAACCGATAGCTCCGTCCGGACAAAAGCCCCTCCGGCGTGACCGGCAACGACGCCTCTGCGTCTGCCTCCGTAGCTGCATCCGCATCTGCATTTGCATCTGTCGTCGCGTCGGCGACCGTCATCATCACCGCGTTGTCGTCGGCCGTCTCCGCCTCCAGCCGCGTTTCGGAGGCCTCGGCGCGCGGCGCAGCCTCTCCGACGATGATCGGCGCAGGCGCCTGCGTTCCTGCGCATCCTGTCGCCACGAGCAGCGCCAGCGCGCCGCAGGCCATCCCGGCCAAAACATTGTTCTTCATCGGGCTTGCTCCGCACGCTGATTCCACTGCCCGCAGTCTATCCCATCCCGGCCCGCTGTCACCAACATCACACGCGCCCCCTTGATTCCAGTTTCGCTTACCCCCACAACCCCGGCTGATCCCGAGACTCCAGTGACAAGAGAAGAGCGCGCGCCCATGGCCGGTCCCCAGTATGTCTATCACACCCAACAGCTGACCAAGGCCTATCCGGGTGGCAAGAAGGTGTTTGAGAACATCCAGCTTTCCTTTCTGCCCGATGCCAAGATCGGCGTCGTCGGCGTCAACGGCTCGGGCAAATCGACGCTGCTGAAGATCATGGCCGGCGTCGACAAGGACTTTCAGGGCGAGGCGTGGGCCGCCGACGGTGTTCGCGTCGGCTATCTCCCGCAGGAACCGCAGCTCGACCCGGCGCTGGACGTTTTCGGCAATGTCGCCGCGCAGTGCCCCGAAAAGCAGATCCTTGAGCGCTACAACGCCATCTCCATGCAGCTTGCGGAGGACTATTCCGACGAACTCATGGAGGAGATGACCACCCTTCAGGAGCAGATCGAGGCCTCCGACGCGTGGGACATCGACAGCAAGATCCTGATGGCGATGGAGGCTCTGCGCTGCCCCGCCGATGACGCAGACGTCTCCACACTGTCGGGCGGGGAAATCCGCCGCGTCGCCATCTGCCAGCTTTTGCTGTCAAAGCCCGACATGATCTTGATGGACGAACCGACCAACCATCTCGACGCCGAGACCGTCGCCTGGCTGCAGAACTATCTGATGAAATTCCCCGGCTGCGTCATCCTCGTGACGCACGACCGCTATTTTCTCGACCAGATCACCGACTGGATCCTCGAACTCGATCGCGGACGCGGCGTGCCCTATCAGGGCAATTACTCCAACTGGATCGAGCAGAAAGCCAAGCGGATGGAGCAGGAGGCGCGCGAGGAAAGCGGCCGCAAGCGCACCCTCGCCAAGGAACTCGAATGGGTCCGCTCCGGTGCCAAGGCCCGTCAGGCCAAGTCCAAAGCCCGTATCTCCGCCTATGAGGACATGGCGGCCAAGGCCGAGAGCGAAAAGGTCATGACCGCACAGATCCGCATCCCGCCCGGCCCCCGCCTCGGCGGCGTGGTGCTCGAACTGGACAATGTGCGCAAAGGCTTCGGCAACAATCTCCTGATCGAAGACCTCTCCTTCAAGCTTCCGCCCGGCGGCATTGTCGGCGTGATCGGCCCGAACGGCGCTGGCAAGTCGACCCTGTTCAAGATGATCCTCGGACAGGAAGAGCCAGACAGCGGCTCCATCCGCCTCGGCGACACCGTCAAGATCGGCTATGTCGACCAGAGCCGCAACAAGCTCGATGCGGGCAAGAATGTCTGGGAGGAAATTTCCGGCGGCACCGACATCATCAATCTTGGTGGCGTCGAAGTGGCCAGCCGCGCCTATGTCGGGGCGTTCAACTTCAAGGGCTCCGACCAGCAGAAGAAGGTCGGCCTTCTCTCCGGCGGTGAGCGCAACCGCGTCCACCTGGCCAAGATGCTGAAGGAGGGCGCAAACCTCCTCCTCCTCGACGAACCGACCAATGATCTCGACGTCGAAACCCTCTCGGCGCTGGAGGAAGGCCTCGACAACTTCCCCGGTTGCGTCATCGTCATCAGCCACGACCGCTGGTTCCTCGATCGCATGGCCACCCACATCCTCGCCTTTGAGGGTGACAGCCATGTCGAATGGTTCGAGGGCGATTTCTCCGCCTATATCGAGGACAAGAAGCGCCGTCTCGGCGCCGAGGCCGTCGAGCCCAAGCGCCCGAAATTCAAGAAGTTCGGGCGCGGCTGATCGGGGACGATAACTGATGGACACCGATCTCGCCGCCCGCTCCGGTGATGCCTGCGAACTGTGCGGTGAAACGACTGATCTTTCGGCTTGCACGCTCTCCGTCGCACCCACGCCGGACGACCCGAGCGGTCACGCCATCATGGCCTGTGCCACCTGCCGCGCGGGGCTTGATGGCGCCCTTGATGACGATCGGCAACGCTGGCGCTGCCTGAACGATGTCATGTGGAGCGCCGTGCCCGCCGTGCAGGTCGGGGCCTTCCGCCTGCTCTCGGCGCTTGCGCCAATGGAGAGCTGGGCACGTGACGCGCTCGATTCGCTGTATCTGGACGAGGACACGCTCGCCTGGGCGCAGGCCGGGCTCGCCCCCGCCAGCAGCGATGACGCCGGCCCCGTCCACCGCGACTGCAACGGTGCAATCCTGACCTCCGGCGACACCGTCACCCTGATCAAGGATCTCGACGTCAAGGGTGCCAATTTCACCGCCAAGCGCGGAACGCCGGTGCGCAACATCACCCTTGTCCCCGACGTGCCCGAGCATATTGAGGGCCGCGTCAACGGGCAGACCATCGTCATCCTGACCAGGTTCGTCCGCCGCTCATCCTGACCGCGCGCCGCCTGCACAAACATCCGTCCACGCTGCATTTCTGCAGGTGAGCCATGATGCTCGCCCGCGCATGCGCTGTTTGCATGCCGCGCGCTGGCCCAGTAAACGCTGCAAGACAACCATGCCGGGGAGGCAGGACATGACCGCAACGGCAAGCCGCCGCATCACGCTCAGCCAGGCCCGCAAGCGCCTCAAGGACGAAGCCGGGCGCATCGCCAGCGATCCCCTGACCAATTCGGTTTTCGCCCTCGCGCACGAATTCTTCCGCCATCTCCAGTCCGGCGACATGAGCCTGCCGGACCTGAAGGCCATGGCCGACAGCGTCCACGAAGACCTGCTGCACGCCCGCTGCGACCGCTTCCGCGAGCAGCATTTCCCCGATGGCGCGGACGCCGTATGGACGCCCGTGCGCGCGCGTCTCGAAGCGCTTGCCGCTGAC
>JBGSUF010000138.1:0-1756 GCA_041736285.1 Hyphomonadaceae bacterium
GGGCCGCGCTCGACCGTGTTGCCAAGTGCCTCGGCCACCGCCACCAGCGGCACCAGCACCACCGGCCCGACCGAACGGGGCTCGGCCTCGGGCGTCACGATGCGGCGGCCCTCGACGAAGAGATCGAGATCGAATTTCGGGCGCAGCCTGTCGTCCAGCCGCAGATCGTAGATGCCGGTGTCCGGATCGCGGCTCGCAACCGTCCCGGTCATGACGGAAATCGCATTCACTGTCAGCCAGGTGTCAGCTGTCTCGCGCGGTTCCCAGCCAGGCAGCTTGCCCAGCACGACGCCATTGCCCCGCACCTTCCCGTCGGCCATGTCGAGCAGCATGCGTGCGCCATCCTGATGGCGGGTGATCAGGATCATGGCGTCGCGGGTTTCCCACTTGCCCTTCAGCGCCGCGATGATCGGATCGGCCTTGATCCAGACCTCGCCGCCCTCATCCTCGCGCATTTCCACCGTCAGCACGCTGCCTTCGACCGTGATCTCGACAAAGGTCGTGGCTGTCGGCACGCGCGTCTCGGCCTCCGCGGCCTCCCCGGCTGCGGCCGCATCAGCTCTGACAACGGGCGCGGAGACCATCGCCTCCCCCTCGCCCGATTGGGCGATGGCGGTGAAAACTCCGCCCGCGACCACGATCAACGCAGCCATGATATGCCGGAAAGCGCGCATTATCAGCTCTGGCCAATTCAGCCTGGACTGACCTGCCCTTTCGCCCGTGGCCTAGACCCGCAGGCGAAGGGTCAGGTCAGCACGGCGCCTGCGCAGCTGCGACGGCGCAGACCGGGTCGCGGTCACAGCGAACAACCACCGCCGGGAAGGTCTGCACCCCTCCGCGCGCAGGGTTCTCGACCGCAATCACGCCGGTCTCACCCGACACGGTGAAGGTGAAGTTCTGTTCCAGCGCTGCGTTCAGCCGCCCGACCGCCTCAATCGTGCGATTGCGCGATGTCCAGCCGTCCGGGGTCTGCTCCGACTGTGCGAGGGCGAGCAGGCAAACGCCCGTCATCCACGTGTCGCCGCTTGCCTCGTCGATCAGAAATCCGTTGTCGCTACCCGCAAGTCCGATCCAGAGATCGGCCGTCTCAGGGCCAGCTGAGGCGGGCATGGCCGCCATCGTCAGGGCCATCGCCCCGCACACCATCATCTTTGTCATTCCACCACCTGCACTTTGTGCTTGTTTATGGAAAAACACTACCGAAACAGGGTTAATTTCGGATTGAGCCCGCCCGCTTTTCCCTCCCTTCCCGGATCATCGCCGCGCCGCGTCGACCGGCGACTTTTCAGCACCCGCCGCGCATCCGATCCCCCCCGGACCACCCTCGACCCACCCTCGATCCACCCTCCATCCCACCCTCCAATCACCCTCAACTCACCCCACAGCCGCACCCTGCATGCCGCGCGACGACAAGCCGCGCCACAGCAGAATTTCTGCCATTTTTTCAAGGACTAACACTCAAAACCTCACCTTGAACATGACTTGATGTTTCACTTTAACTTTAGCCCTCCCACTGCAGCAAACATTACATATCCAGACGAAACTTCATGTAAATTCTAGGCAGTTGACCCCGCACAGGGCATAACCGATAGTTGCGCATCAGCTTCCAGCCACAAGGCGTTGAAATGAATACGATTTTTGTGAAACTAACACGCGTCGGCGCCGCTTCGGCTCTCGCTATCTTCCTCGCCGCCTGCGGCAGCAGCGAACCCGAAGCGCCCGCCACCTCCACCCCGTCCGCCGAGCGCGTCGCGCC
>JBGSUF010000243.1:0-2565 GCA_041736285.1 Hyphomonadaceae bacterium
CCGCAGCGGCCAATGTCGCCGCCGCGCGCGGGCTGGCCCCGGTTTCGATCGCCGGGCTTTCCCGCGTCGCCCGGATCAGGTCGACGATGTAGGCCACGAGGCTATCCTCCAGCCGCACCTGCGCCACCGCCGCAATCGCCGCCTCCAGCGCATCACCTGAGACAACCTGCGTCACGCCGTGGCTTTGCGGTGCATTCATCCCGGTCCGCCCGCCATGGCGCGTCACGATCTCCAATTCCTCATCGCGTGAGGGATAACCGATGACGTGCTTGAACATGAACCGGTCAAGCTGGGCTTCCGGGAGCGGATATGTGCCCTGCTGCTCGATCGGGTTCTGGGTCGCGATGACGATGAAATGCCGGCCGAGCGGATAGCTCTCCCCGTCAATCGTGACCTTGCGCTCCTGCATCGCCTCCAGCAGCGCTGCCTGCGTCTTCGGCGGCGTGCGGTTGATCTCGTCGGCGAGCAGCAGGTCGGAAAAGATCGGCCCCTTGGTCAGCGAAAACTGCCCGGTCTGGAAGTTGAACAGATTGGTCCCGATCACATCGCCCGGCATCAGGTCCGGCGTGAACTGGATGCGTCCGTATTTCAGCGACAGCGTAGCCGCGAATGTCCGCGCCAGAAAGGTCTTCGCCGTTCCGGGCGGCCCTTCCAGCAGCACATGCCCGCCGGAAAACAGCGCCGTCAGCATCAGGTCGACCGTGTCCGCCTGTCCGATCACGGCCCGCGCCACTTCGGTTCGGATGCGCCCCGCCAGCGCCTGAATGTCGGATGGGGTCATCGCAGCCTCGCTCATGATAGAAGTATCCTTGTCCAGTTGTGCAGCGCCCGCGCCTCCCGCGTGAGCCGTGAGGCCCGCTGCATCGGCGCAGCGAAAACCTCTTCCCAGTGCGACAGGCCGACGGGCAGACCGCGATCCTTCGCCATCCGGTCGATCAGCGCGGTGAAGTCCTCGCCCGAAATCGTGCGCGGCAGGCCGAGATCGCGCCGCAGCCGCTCGCGCGTCAGTTCCAGATAGCCGGGCGCCATATGTCCCTCGCGCCCGGACATGGCGAAAAGCCCGGCGGTGGAATCAATCAGCGCCCGCTTGCCGAGCCGCAGCGCAGGCGCTTCCCGCCGCCGCGCACCAAACACCGTCAGCGCCGCCCAGAACAGCAGCATGAATGACGCAACCCCGATCAGGCTCACGCCCAGCATCGGCGGCACCAGCAAGGATCTCAACGCATTGTCGCCGGTGCCAAAGCCCGCCAGCGTCGCGTCGATCTCCACCACTCCGCCGCGCCGCAGCGTCCCGATCACCTCCAGCGCCAGCCGCGCATTGCCCGGATCGGTGATGCCATGATTGGACAGTATGTCCGGGTCGGTCAGCACGAAATACTCCGTCCCGCGAAGCCGCCCGAGCAGCACGCCCGCCGGCGTCAAGATCACCGGCTGCAGTCCTTGCATCCTGACCAGTTGCAGCAATTCATCGACCGAGACGGTGCGCTCGCCCCACGGCGTTTCAAGACTTTCCAGCGGCCGGATGCGCGCAACCTCTGCCTCGCGGTCGCTGGTGAACGCCCATGCCACCGTGGCTTCCCGCATCAACACCGTGTCGCGCTCGAATGCGCCTCTCATCGGGTTCGGCTCGAAATCCCATTTGGGCAGCACCACGAGCACGGCGCCGCCGCCAAGCGCGTCGAAATCCACGCTATTGCCCGGCGAAGGCGTCAGCACCCGAAGGCCGCCCTCACCCGGCGGACCATCCAGCCGACGCGACACCCGCACCGGCACGCCGGCCTCGTCCAGCAGTCTGCGCAGCCCTTCAAAGCCCGTGGACGAGCGCGAATAGGCGTGCGGCCCGGCCGTCTCGCGCGGCTTCAGATCCTCGCCAAACGCCATCAGCACCAGCATCGTCGCGAACGCCAGGATACACAGCGCCGCCAGCGACACCATCACCACCGGCGAAGCAAATCGCGGCCCGCTCATGCCGGTTCACTTCCGAAGGCGAAGCCCGAATACGCCGTCCGCGCCGCATCATAATCGCTGCGTGCCAGTTCGCGACCACCGAAAATGGCCTTCTCGACCAGCGCCGCAATCGGCGACAGCGCCCCGCGCGCCCGCGCCGAAATCTCGTCCAGACGGGTGATCTCGCGCGCCGTCAGCGAGCGTGCCAGCCCGCGCTTGCGCCGCGCTTCGATGTCCTCGATGGAGCGGAACAGCAGCACATGAACCGCCTCGCCAAACCGTCCCTCCGCCGCCAGCAGGTCAGCCTCCTCCAGCCGAGAGCGTGCAAGCGCCGCCTCCGGTCGCTCGGCCATCGCCGCATCGTCGATCACCTCGCCCGCCCCGGCCGCGTCATCATTGCCGCTTTGCCCCCGAAACATGCCGCTGCGCACGACCTGCCAGACGATCAGCGCGACAATGATCGCCAGGCCGCCGAAGAAGATCACCCGCGCGATAGGTCCGAGCGCCTCCAGCGTCCCGCCAAAGGGTGATGTGTAATCTCTGTCGCGCCGTGGCCGCCGGTCGCGCGTGACCGGCTCCGGCAGGTCCGCCGACTCCGTCGGTCGCTCAAACTGCAGG
>JBGSUF010000313.1:0-1695 GCA_041736285.1 Hyphomonadaceae bacterium
CGGTCGCTCAAACTGCAGGTCGCGCGCGGACGCCACCGCGGCGGCGGCCGGCCCTGAAACCGCCTCGTCCACCGGGACGGACTCAAATCCTTCAAGCGCCTTTTCGGCGCGGCGCTCGGCCGTGAGATGGGGGTTTTGCGCCTGCGCTTGGCCGCCCGCCCCTGCAAGCATGGCCAGCAAGATGCCGGCGGCGTAAGCCCGCATCCAGCTCCCGCATGCCAGCCAGACAGCCGTCACATGAAACCCTTCCAACCGCACCAGAACACCCCACCCTGCAGGCCATGACGAGACGATGCCAAACGCCGCCTCGCCCGTCCAGCAATGATGTGAGCCGACCGTTACGCGCTGCGCCGTCCCCTACGCCCCGCCAAACTGCGCCAGGGCCGCCCGCGCAACCTCATCTCCCCATTCCTGCACGAAATGGCCTGCATCGGCGATTTCCAGCGGCGGCGGGCAGTTGCGGATGACCTGCTGCATCGCCCGCATCGCCGGCGGCCCCAGCACCGGATCCTGCATCCCGATCGCCATGAAGCTCTCGCCCTGCCATTGCGCTGACCAGAACTGCGCCGCCCGCAGCGACTGGCTCACCCCGTCCATCTCCGGAGAGACCGGCACAAGCTCCGGAAACCGCCGCACGCCGCCCTTGTAGCGCACGTCCGGATAGGGCGCGGCATAGGCCGCCGCCTCCGCGTCGCTGAGAACGGGCGAGCCGCGCTTCATCAGGCTCTGAATGTCCATGTCGGGCTGGCTGGCGTTGAACTTTTTCCAGGCCTCGAAGCCCTCGCCGGGGCTCCTGCCGACGCCGAGGCCGGTGTTCATGATGATAAGCCGCGCGTAACGCTCCGGCGCTTCATGCGGCAGCGTCAGGCCGAGCAATCCGCCCCAGTCCTGCACCACCAGCGTTATGCCACGAAGATCCAGCCGCTCGACAAAGGCCAGCATCATCTGGCGGTGGAAGCTGAACGTGTAGACCCCGTCATCGACCGGCTTGTCGGACCGCCCGAAGCCCAGCCAGTCCGGCGCGATCACCCGCGCGCCCGTCGCCGCAAACACCGGGATCATCTTGCGGTAGAGATAGCTCCAGCTCGGCTGGCCGTGCAGGCACAAAAACACATGCGAAGCATCCTTCGGTCCCTCGTCGACATAATGAACCCGTAGCCCCTCATAGCCCGGCAGATCGTCCACATAATGCGGTGCATACCCGAATCCGGGAAGGCCCTCAAACCGGGCATCCGGCGTCCGCAAAGCTTCGATTGTCATCCGTTGTCTCCTCCATCTGGGACAAAAACTGACACATGCGTCACCTTCGCGAAACCCCCAATCCTCGCCATGCCCCTTGCGGCGCGCCGCCGACTCCCCGAACAGTGCGGCGATGTCAGTTCCCGGTCTCCCACAAGCGCGCGCGCTCCTGAAGCGTGTCTTCGGCTATGACGCCTTCCGCGGCCTGCAGGAGGCCGTGATCGCCGACGCGCTTGCCGGCCGCGACCTCCTCGCCGTGCTGCCAACCGGCGGCGGCAAGTCCGTCTGCTACCAGATCCCCGCCATCCTGCGCCCCGGCACCGGCCTCGTCGTCTCGCCACTGATCGCGCTGATGGCCGATCAGGTCGATGCCCTGAAAGCCGTCGGGGTTCGCGCCGAACGGCTCGACAGCTCCATGCCGATGGCTGATCGCGACGCCGCCCTTGCCGCCGCGCA
>JBGSUF010000329.1:0-1586 GCA_041736285.1 Hyphomonadaceae bacterium
GGGCGATGCTGGTGCGCGAGCAGGCGCGTGATGTGAAGGGCCTGCTGCGGCGTGTCGGCGAACTGATCGACCTGCCGCCGGAGGAGCAGGAGCGCATTGCCCGTGATGCAGCGCGCCAGCCCGGCTTCGTGCCCACGCTGATTGCGCGCGAACTGACGTATGAGGACTTTGCGCGGCTGAACGCCTATCAGGCGGAACTGGACGGGCTGCAGGTCGAAATGGCGCTGACGCGGTCTTATCCGCGCGGGCGGGATCTGGCGCATGTCATCGGCTATGTCGCCCGCGCCAGCGATGATGAAATCCTGCGCGAGACGCTCGACAATGTTGCACCCGGCTGGAGCGCGATTTCAACGCGGGAAAGAGGTGCAGCCCGCGAACTTGTCTCCGGTGAGGCCGATGCGAAGCCGGACTATTCCAACGTCCTCGGACCCGACCTTGCCCGCACATATCTGCGGATGGACAGCGCCCAGCGCGCCGCCTACCGCGAGCGGGAAAAGGACGCCGCCAAGGTGGCCGCGCTTGAGGGCGTCATCGGGCGTTATGGCGAGGTCAATCGCCTGTTCAAGCATCCCGACATGCGGATCGGCCGCTCGGGCGTCGAGTTCTTTGCGGACGAATACCTGCGCGGCAGTTCCGGCTTCCAGAAGGTCGAGGCGAACGCCGCCGGCCGCATCATCCGCGAGCTTGATTCCGGAGATGTCGCGCCGCGCCCCGGACGTGATGTCGTTCTGACAATTGATGCGGAGTTGCAACGCGTCGCGATCGAAAGATTCGGCGAGGAAAGCGGCGCGGCCGTGTGCATCGACGTCCAGAGCGGAGACCTTCTTGCGGTCGTGTCGACGCCGGCGTTCGATCCGAACGCCTTTGTCAACGGCATTTCCAGCAAGGATTACAACGCTCTGCGCGATAATGATCGCGCGCCGCTCTATCACAAGGCTTACGACGGCACCTACCCGCCCGGCTCGACCTTCAAGATGGTGGTCGCCATGGCCGCGCTCGAAGCGGGGGTCGTCAACCCGGACGAGCGCGTCTTCTGCCCCGGCCATTACCGCTTTGGTTCGAACACATGGCACTGCTGGAAGCGCGGCGGACATGGCTCGATGAACATGCACCACGCCATTCAGCAGTCGTGCGACGTGTATTTCTATGAGATCGCGCGGCGGGCCGGTGTGGAGAAGATTGCCGACGTCGCCAAGCGTTTCGGCTTCGGACATGTCTGGGAACTGGGCATGACAGGCGGGCGAGCCGGCGTTGTGCCGACGCCCGAATGGAAGCGCGAGGCGCGGGGAGAGCCCTGGTTTGAGGGTGAAACCATCAATTTCGGGATCGGTCAGGGACAACTCCACACCAGCCCGTTGCAACTGGCGCTGATGACGGCACGGATTGCGGCGGATGGCCGGATGGTCATGGCGCGGCTCATCCTCGATGGCCCGCCTGTGGAAAAGGAAGCGCCGGGCGGCGCGCCTTTCCAGCGCGAGCACCTCGATCTCATGAAGGCTGGCATGTATGCGGTCACATCCGAGGCGGGCGGCACGGCGATGCGGGTCGGCGATCTCGGCCTCGGCGGCGTGCGGATGGCCGGCAAG
>JBGSUF010000384.1:0-11799 GCA_041736285.1 Hyphomonadaceae bacterium
AACGGCGTCGCGACGATGTCATGCAGCGCCAGCCGCGCGCCCGGCGACAGGCTGCGCCGCGTGACCGGCGAGGCCGCCAGTTCAAAGCCGCCCACAATCGCCATCGCCACATCCTTGCGGAAATAGAGCAGCATCGCCGCCAGCGTTCCGAGGTTGGACATGGCATTGATCAGCAATTCATCGCGGCCACCAAAGCCAAAGCTTTCCGCTGCGAGCAACACATGCGCCGAAGACGAAATCGGCAGCCATTCCGTTATCCCCTGAAGCAGGGAAATGATGATGATCTGCAGCAGTGACATTGCGCTCTCCCCGGCCGCTCACGCCAAAATCGAACCGGACTTGTGCCAACAAAACCTTTCGCAGCGCCAGTGCCCGCCGCAGAAAAATCCCGGCCTTCACTCCGGATTTAAAATACCATTTTGATACTCAATTTCGAAAGATCACCCGAACGAATGCCGCCTTCAATGCAATTGCAGATTTCTGTATATCATTGTGATATTTAGTGGTCATTCCTTGCTTGTGATCTTTGAAGCAAGCTGGCAAAAGGGCAGGAAATTCCAGTTACCGTGGGAATCCCATGTCGAAGAAGCTACTGCAATTCATCAAGATCGACTACACGCCGCCAGCCAAGCGCCCGGCCGACGCGCGGGGCACCGACTTTGACGAAATCTATGCGCCCTTCCCGGCCGAGGCTGCCGAGGCGCAGGCGTCACGCTGTTCGCAGTGCGGCGTGCCCTTCTGCCAGCAGGGTTGTCCGCTCCAGAACAATATTCCCGACTGGCTGATGCTGGCCGCGCAGGACCGGCTCGAAGACGCCTACCGCGTCTCCTCGGCGACCAACACCTTCCCCGAGATCTGCGGCCGCATCTGTCCGCAAGACCGGTTGTGCGAGGGCATCTGCACCATCGAACAGTCCGGCCACGGCACGGTGACGATTGGCGCAATCGAGAAATACATCACCGAGAACGCATGGAATGAAGGCTGGGTTGAGCCGATCCGCCCGCCGCGTGAACGCACCCAGTCGGTCGGCATCATCGGGGCCGGCCCCGGCGGGCTGGCGGCGGCAGAAATGCTGCGTCGGCGTGGTTATCAGGTCACCGTTTATGACCGCTATGACCGGATGGGCGGGCTGATGACCTATGGCATACCGGGCTTCAAGCTGGAAAAGCCGGTCGTCATGCGCCGCATCGACTGGCTCGCCGATGGCGGCGTGAACTTCGTGCCCAAATGCGATGTCGGCGTCACCCACAGCTTTGCCGACCTGCGCGCCAGCCATGACGCGATGCTGATCGCCACCGGCGTCTACAAGCCGCGCGAGCTGAAATGTCCCGGAACCGGCGGTGAGGGCGTGCACGCGGCGCTGGACTATCTCATCGCTTCCAACCGGGCCGGTTTTGGCGATGTGGTGCCGCAACTGGAGGACGGAACGCTCAGCGCCAAAGGCAGGAATGTCGTCGTCGTCGGCGGCGGCGACACGGCCATGGACTGCGTGCGCACGGCGGTGCGTCAGGGGGCGAAATCTGTGACCTGCCTTTATCGCCGCGACCGGGCCAACATGCCGGGCAGCCAGCGGGAGGTGAACAATGCCGAGGAAGAAGGCGTTGTGTTCGAGTGGCTGTCGGCGCCCGAAGCCATCGTCCATACCCGCGCGGGTCGGCTGAAATCGGTGCGCGTGCAACGCATGAAGCTCGGCGCGCCGGACGCTTCGGGCCGCCAGGCCCCGGTTCCCGCCGGAGACAGCCGCGAGATCAGGACGGACATGGTGATCAAGGCGCTCGGCTTTGACCCGGAAGACCTGCCGCGGCTTTTCAACGAGCCGTCGCTGGCGGTCAATCGCTGGGGCGCGGTGTCGGTCGACTACGCCACGATGATGGTCAACGGCATGCACGGCGTGTTTGCGGCGGGCGATATCGTCCGCGGCGCCTCGCTTGTGGTCTGGGCCATCAAGGACGGCCGCGACGCTGCAGAAGCGATCCACAATCACCTGAAAGCCGAAGCCAGCGCGGTCAGCGCCGCAGGCATTGCGGCGGAGTAAGCCAGATGACCAATGAAACCGAAAATTACCTGCGCAACCGCCAGCGCCTGATCGACGCGAACGCCTACGATCCCGCCGACGAGCATGACGCTTGCGGGGTTGGCCTCGTCGCCGCCCTTGATGCGCAACCGCGCCGGGAGATTGTCGAGATGGCAATCCGCGCGCTGAAGAATGTCTGGCACCGCGGCGCCGTCGACGCCGACGGCAAGACCGGTGACGGCGCGGGCATCCGCATGAATGTGCCGCAGGACTTCTTCCGCGAGCAGGTCGGGCGGACAGGCCATAAGGCCGGCCCAGGCACGGCCATCTGCGTCGGCCAGATCTTTCTGCCGCGCACCGACCTTGCCGCGCAGGAGGCCGCGCGCACCATCGTCGAGGCGGAAATCCTGCATTTCGGCTTCTACCTGTTCGGCTGGCGGCAAGTGCCGGTCGATGTGTCGGTGATCGGCCAGAAGGCCGCCGATACACGACCTGAGATCGAGCAGATCATGTTCTGCGACAATCGCGGACGTTCTCCGGTGGACCTCGACCGGGCGCTCTACATCTGCCGCCGGCGGATCGAAAGGCGGGCGCGCGAGGCAGGCATTCCGGCCTTCTATATCTGCTCGCTGTCCAACCGTGCGCTGATCTACAAGGGCATGTTTCTGGCGCAGGACATCGACGCCTTCTACCCGGACCTTCGCGATCCGCGCTTTGTGTCGAATGTGGCCATCTATCACCAGCGCTACTCGACCAACACCTTCCCCACCTGGTCGCTGGCCCAGCCCTTCCGCATGCTCGCCCACAATGGCGAGATCAATACGCTCAAAGGCAATGTGAACTGGATGAAGAGCCATGAGATCCGCATGGTGTCGGAATCCTTCGAGAATTACGGCGAGGACGTGAAACCCGTCATCCCGCAGGGCACATCCGACAGCGGCGCGCTGGACGCCGTGTTCGAACTGATGGTCCGCTCGGGACGTTCGGCGCCGATGGCGAAAGCTTTGCTGATGCCGGAGGCCTGGTCCAAGCGCGAAGTGGTGAATGACAGCCATTCGGCCCTCTACGCCTACGCCAACGCGGTGATGGAGCCGTGGGACGGACCGGCCGCGATCTGCGCGTTCGACGGACGATGGGCGATTGCCGGCCTTGACCGCAACGGACTGCGGCCGCTGCGCTACGCGCTGACCGCCAGCAACATCCTGGCGGTCGGATCGGAGACGGGCATGTGCCCGCTCGACAACGAGACCATTGTCCGGCGCGGCGCTGTGCCTGCGGGCGGGCTGATCGCGGCGGACCTTGAGACCGGGCGCTTCTTCGAGCACCGGGAGATGATCGACCACCTCGCCGGGCAGCACCCCTATGTGAGCTGGCTGGAGAATGTGAAGGAGCTTGAGCCCGTCATCGGCCCCGGCCCGGAACCGCGCCTGTTCGACCGGCCGGACCTGATGCGCCGCCAGACCGCTGCGGGCTACACGCTCGAAGACCTCGAACTCATCCTCTCCCCGATGGCAGAGACCGGCAAGGAAGCGGTCGGCTCGATGGGCGACGACACGCCGCCCGCCGTCTTGTCGAAAACCTACCGGCCGCTGTCGCACTTCTTCCGGCAGAATTTCAGCCAGGTGACCAATCCGCCCATCGACCCGATCCGTGAAGAACGGGTGATGAGCCTGAAAACCCGGTTCAAGAACCTCGGCAACATCCTCGCCACCGACGAGACGCAGACAAATGTCTTCGTGCTGGAAAGCCCCATGCTGACCACCGGCATGTATGAGCGGCTGAGCGATCACCTTGGCGCAAAGCGCACCGAGATTGACTGCACCTTCGCCCTCCCCGCACCCGGCGCAACCCCCGGCGACACGCTGAAGGCCGCGCTGGACCGCATTCGCGCCGAGGCCGACGAAGCGGTGCGCTCGGCGGGTGAGCACATCATCCTGACCGACGAGCATCAGGGCGAGGACCGCGTCGCCATCCCGATGATCCTGGCGGCCGGCGCCGTGCACAGCCACCTCGTTGCGCAGGGCCTGCGGACGTTCTGCTCGATCACCGTGCGCTCGGCCGAATGCATGGACACACACTACTTCGCCGTTCTGGTGGGGGTGGGCGCGACATGCGTGAACGCCTACCTCGCGCAGGACTGCATCGCCGACCGCCACGCGCGCGGACTTCTGGGGGACAAGCCGCTCGGCTATTATGTCAAGGCATTCAAGGATGCGATTGATGCGGGCTTGCTGAAAATCCTGTCCAAGATGGGCATTTCGGTCATCTCATCCTATCGCGGCGGATATAATTTCGAGGCGCTCGGCCTCTCCCGCGCGCTGGTCGCCGACTATTTCCCCGGCATGACGAGCAAGATTTCCGGCATCGGGCTGGCCGGGCTGGAACGTTCGGCGCTGAAGCAGCACGAGCGCGCATTCGACGCGCAGGTCGTCAGCCTCCCGGTCGGCGGCTTCTATCGCCTGCGCGCCAGCGGCGAGACCCACGCCTATGGCGGCAACATCATCCACACCCTTCAGACGGCGTGCGACACGGGCGACTACAACACCTGGAAGCGTTACGCCGCCGCGCTCTACGCCCAGCCACCCATCCAGCTGCGCGACCTGATGGACTTCAAACGGCCCGACGAGGGGCTGAAGGTCGAGCAGGTCCAGTCGATCAACGAGATCCGCAAGCGCTTCGTGACGCCCGGCATGTCGCTCGGTGCACTCGGGCCGGAGGCGCACGGAACCCTCAACATCGCGATGAACCGGATCGGGGCCAAGTCCGTCTCCGGTGAGGGCGGGGAGGATCGCACGCGCTACAAGCCGCTGCCCAATGGTGACAACCCCAATTCGGCCGTCAAACAGGTTGCGTCGGGACGTTTCGGGGTCAACGCTGAATACCTGAACGAGTGCCGCGAGATCGAGATCAAGGTCGCGCAGGGCGCAAAGCCCGGCGAAGGCGGCCAGCTTCCCGGGTTCAAGGTGACCGAGCTGATCGCAAGGTTCCGCAACGCAACGCCGGGCGTCACACTGATATCGCCGCCGCCCCATCATGACATCTACTCGATCGAAGACCTTGCGCAGCTGATCTACGATCTCAAGCAGATCAATCCGGATGCGCGCGTCTGTGTGAAGCTTGTATCGCGCTCGGGCGTCGGAACGATCGCGGCCGGGGTGGCCAAGGCGAAAGCGGACATCATCCTGATCGCAGGCAATGTCGGCGGCACGGGGGCCAGCGCGCAGACCTCGATCAAGCATGCCGGCCTGCCATGGGAGATCGGCCTTGCCGAGGCGCATCAGGTGTTGTCGCTGAACAATCTGCGCAATCAGGTCACGCTGCGCACCGACGGCGGCATCCGCACCGGGCGCGACGTTGTGATGGCGGCGCTGCTGGGGGCGGAGGAATATGGCATCGGCACGGCAAGCCTTGTCGCGATGGGCTGCATCATGGTGCGCCAGTGCCATTCCAACACCTGTCCGGTCGGCGTCTGCACGCAGGACGAGGCCCTGCGCGCGCGCTTCACCGGCACACCGGACAAGGTTGTGAACCTGATGTCCTTCATCGCCGAGGAGGTGCGCGAAATCCTCGCCTCGCTCGGCCTCGCCTCGCTTGATGAGGCGATCGGCCGGACCGACCTTCTGCGTCAGGTCAGCCGGGGCGCTGCGCATCTGGACGATCTCGACCTGAACCCGCTGCTGGTGCGGGTGGAGACGCCGGAGCCGGTGCGCTGGCGGCCCCATCACCGCAACGAGGTGGTCGACACGCTGGACGCGCAGATCCTGCGTGACGCCGAGCCCTTCTTCCTGCGCGCAGAAAAAATGCAGCTGTCCTATCATGTCCGCAACGTGCAGCGGGCCATCGGCGCGCGGGCATCGTCATCCATCGTGCGCAAGTTCGGGATGAACGCCCTGCCGAATGATCGCCTGCACGTGAAGCTGAAAGGCTCGGCCGGCCAGTCGCTCGGGGCGTTCTCGGTGCAGGGCCTGACCCTCGACGTGACCGGCGATGCCAATGACTATGTCGGCAAGGGATTGTCGGGCGCGAGCATCATCGTGCGTCCGCCGGCCGATGCCGCGTTCGTGGCAGCCGACAACACCATCATCGGCAATACCTGCCTTTACGGCGCGTCTTCCGGACGATTGTTTGCTGCGGGGCGCGCCGGAGAGCGCTTTGCGGTCCGCAATTCCGGGGCGACGGCCGTGATCGAGGGCTGCGGCTCGAACGGGTGCGAGTACATGACCGGCGGGCGGGTGGTCATCCTCGGCACGGTCGGGGACAATTTCGCCGCCGGGATGACGGGCGGCATGGCCTTCGCCTGGGATCCGGCCGAGCGTCTCGAAATGCGCATCAATCCGGGCGATGTGGTCTGGCAGCGGGTGGAGACGGCGCACTGGGCGAGCGTGCTGGAGCAACTCGTGCGTGCACATTGGGCGGCCACCGGCTCGGTTCGCGCCAAGGCGCTGCTCGACGACTGGGAATTGCGGCTGCCGGAGTTCTGGCAGGTCGTCCCGCGCGAGATGCTGACCCGGCTTGCGCAACCCCTGAAGGCAACAGAAGAGGTGGCTTGACCGGCTCATGTCGGCAGAGCAACAGCGCAGGCGAGTTCCGTATGGCGGTCCGCACGCCTTTCTGCATGGCCAGATTGAAAAACCCCGCCGGAGCGATCCGGCGGGGTTTGCAGTCCTGAAGGCGGACGCCCGTGCGGGCGCAAGCCGACGTCTACTCCGAAGCGGGCGGCGTCTTGCGACGGCTTGCCGCGGGCGTGGCCGAGGACTTGTCCGGGCCGCGCATGCCTTCGAGCTGTCGTGAGGCCCATTCCCGTCCGCCGAGACCGAAGGCGATGCCGAGCGCCAGAGCCGTTCCCGCCAGGAGGATCAGGCTGGCCCAGACGATGAACTCACCGCCAGTTGTGTCGAGACCCATGCGCGAGATGCCGAGAATGCTGGCAAGCACAATGATGACCCACTTCACGCCCGTGGCCGCAACGTCGGAGGCACCGGAGCCTGCCGAGGCCATTGCGCGGCTGATGAAGCTGGCGATGAAGACACCCGCGAAGATGATCAACGCCCCGAAGACGATCTGCGAACCCATCGAGAGCACGACACCCATGGCGTTGGTCAGCGGCTGGAAGTCGAGCGCCTGCAGCGCCTGCACCACGCCCAGAAGCATGATGAAGAACATCGCAAGCCAGGCGGCGATGTTGGTGACCGTCACATTGGCGTCGGCCCCCTTCAGCAGGCCGAGATCGGAAACCGCCTTGTCGAGACCGAAGGATGGCAAGGTCCGCCGGATCAGGCCGGTCACGAAGCGGGCGACGAACCAGAACAGGGCCAGGATGATGATGGCGACAAGAATGCGCGGAATGGCGCTGACGATCTCGCTCAGCATCGCGTTGGCCGGGCCTGAAATCGCCTTGATGGCGAGCACGTCCAGCGCAGCAATGCCCCCGAGGATGGCAATCACGGCAAACAGCACCGACGAGGTCACCCCGGACACGTCCACCGGGCCACTGGCCAGGCCGACCTTCTCCGGCATCGGATCGGCGAAGACCAGCACCGCCTTGGAAGCCTGCTTCACCACATTGGCGACAATCAGGAAGATCACGAACAACAAGATGGCCCCGATAATATTGGGCAGGTAGGCGAACATTTCGCCAAACATCCGGTTGAGCGGGCCAACCACCGAGTCCATGCCGAGCCGGTCGAGCGCCTGCACGAGGCCGATGAGGATGATGATCCAGAACGCGGCGTTTCCGACACTGCTGCCAAGGCCGACGGGCTTCTTGTCCGTTTCGGCAGAGGTGGCCGCGGCGCGCTTGGCAAAGCCGGTGGCGTCGATGGCCTTGGCGATCAACCATTTGATCAGATAGGCCGCGACAACAAAGCCGACGATAATGAGTAATGCTGCAATCAGATTTTCAAGATTGACCCGAAACCAATTGCCCACATCATTCAGCCATTCCTGCATCGGAAAGCCCCCTTTCCTGTTTGACGATAACCCAGCCAAATGGCCGAGCACTCGCCAAACGATAGCTCAATTGCGTTTACTTCTCAAACGCTGGGCCGGAAAGGATTTGAAAAATAACAGTTCTCCGCCCGGTTCAGGGCCTTGCGGCATCAACTGCGTCGGCGCCCGCACCCGCGACAGGCGAGAACGCGGCGTCCGGATCGCCTGTCAGCGCATACGACACATAGTCACGCATCTGGACGGTCAGCGCGGCAACATCGCCCTCGACGGCGCCGGGCTGGATGAGGGGACCGCAATTCATCTCGAACCGCGATCCGGTCTTGTTGAGGAGTTCATTGAACAGCGTGATGTCACGAAGTTCGCCGCTCATCTGGGACAGCGCGTAATACAGGCGCGAATTTCTCGCACTGACGCCGATGGGCGCGATGGGCGCACGATGCTTGCGGGCGAGCGACAGGAAGCTGGAAAACCATTCCTGTTCGCGCAAGTTGCCGTCAATCTTCCGGGCCAGCCGGCCGGACGGGAAGATGACGATGCATTTCTCCTGCGCAAACGCCTCGGCCGCCTGACGCAGGGTCTCGCGCGCCTTGGCCGGTGTGCGCTTGGTCTGCACCCATTCAACAGGGATGATGACGTCGCTGAAGGCCGGGTTCACCCGCAGGGCGTCGGCATTGGCGAAGAAGACCACATCGCTCCTCACCTTGCGAAGCGCTTCCCACATCGCAACCCCGTCCGCCAGGCCGGTCGGGTGATTGGCGGCGACGACGAGACGGCCGGTCGTCGGCAGGCGCTCGAAGCGGCGAAGGTCGAGGCTGACGCGCAGCTGGCTCGCAAGCGCGTCGAAAGCGGCACTGCCGGGCTTGCCAGAGAGCTCATCGGCCATGCGGCGTGCCTTGCCATATCCCAGCATGGCGTGGAGCACGGGCCGGACCAACGGCCAGGTCGGGTGCGCGGCAAAGCTCGGGCAGCGCTCCTCGATCAGGACATCGACGATGTGCTTGTTGCCCTGCCTTTCAACATGGAAAGCAGCTGGGATGGCGGGGGGTGCAACGGGCGCTTCGCTCATGGTGCGGATAATTTCACTGTTGCGGTCGGTCGTCCATCACTGGTTTCGCATCAAACAACGAGAATCGCGCCCAAAGCTCGCCATTCCGGGGGCCTGCGGACAAACGGAACGATGCGTTCCTGAAAATTTTTCTGCTTTTTCTTCATAGGCTTTACCAAGTCGCAACGCTCGCAGGGCAATCTTGCCTCAACGAACGATCGGTTCCGCAACGGAACCTGTTTCACAGCCTGAGCGGGGTAGAGTCATGAAGGTCCTTTGGGTCGAGGACAATGAGCGCGTGTGCGAGCTCCTGACGATTGCGATCACGAAGGCGGTGCGCAACCGTCTTCAGATCGACGTTGTCATCGAGACGTCGCTGATGCTCGCCGAGACACGTCTTCGCCTGGAGCGGTTCGATCTGGTGGTGCTCGATCTCGGGCTGCCTGACAGTTTCGACGCCGACATGACGATTGCACGCCTCGCCAATATGGGCCGTCACCGCATGGCCGTGGTGTCGGCAAGCGCTGATCGCGATCAGGCGGTGAAGAATGCGTTGCGCTTTGGCTGCAACATGTCTCCGCTGGCGATTGCCAAGGATGACCTGCCCTTCAATCGCTTCATCCAGCGTCCGGAAGCGTTCGGGGAATTCCTGAGCAGCCTGATGGTCGATCCGGCCAGCGCCGAGGCGGCCTGACAGGGGAGTGGCCTGACAGGGGAGCGGGCTGACAGGGGAGCGCCTGACAGGGGAGCGCCTGACAGGACAACTGTTTCGACGGACGGCGAACCTCAGCTCGCAGGGCACCATTCCGGCTTGCGTTCGCCGCCGTCATAGTCCCAGGACCGATGCGTTCCGCCCGCGACGAGTTTTGAGGCCACGTCTTCGCCCGCGATTTCGAGGTCGACGACGAGACGGCCATAGCGATCCTCGCCATAGTCACGCACAATGACGACGCCTTCCTGCCGGGTCAGGGCGACGGCGACGGCCTTGGCATCATAGCCGAGAATCCGTTCGGCCTCGCAGTCAGCGCCGCCGCGCGCACCGACGCCGCCGGTTTCCGGAGCATCGACGCCGTGAAGTCGGAATTTCGTGCCATCAGACAGGCGTCCACTGTCGCCATCGGACCAGTAAATGCTGAGGCGCTGAGGCGCTGCGTCTTCGGGGGCCGGACGCACCGCAACCGCTTCGGCCCCCTCCTCGCGCGCCGAAATGGCCGACGTGAGCGCAACCACGCCCGCCATCAACGCAAAACCAAGCCACACACCACCGTCGATTCCGATCCGCATCATGCCTCTCCCGCTTCCGTTGCGGGGCGGCATTTCCGCCCCGCTGCGGGAGAAAGTTTCGTAAATACAGGTTGACGACATCTTAACCGGGCCTACCGCCCTTGCCCGCCGCCAGCATTTGCGGCAAGCGGGGGGGGCGGGCGGTTCAGGCGGCTCTCATTGCAGATCGGGCGATTTCAAGGGATTTGGCAAAAGATGGATCTGCTGTACGGGGCGCCCTTTGCCTTTCTCATCCTTGCGGCGAACGTGCTGATCAGCGTGCTTGCGTTTCGCAATGCGCGGCTACTCAACCAGTTGCTTTTGACCACGCGCGGGATACGTGCCGGCGAATGGCACCGGCTCATCACGTCCGGCTTCGTTCACGGCTCGGGGATGCATCTCTTCGTGAACATGGTGACGTTCTATTTCTTCGGGCCGGTGCTGGAGTCGCTTCTCGGTTCAACGAGGATGCTCATCATCTATTTCGGCTCTCTGCTGGCCGCGAGCGCGTGGGCGGTGGCGGAGAACTGGCGCAATTCCGCTTATGCCGCGCTCGGCGCCTCGGGCGCGGTCTCCGGCGTGCTCTTGTCCTTCAGCATCCTCAGCCCGACGACGATGCTGTATGTCTTCTTTGCGATCCCGATGCCGGCCTTCGTGTTTGCGGGGCTCTACATCGCGTTGTCGATTGCGCTGGCCGGGCGAGAGGGCAACCGGATCGCACACGAGGCCCACCTTGGCGGCGCGCTGGCCGGCGTGGTGTTGACGATACTGCTCGTTCCAGGCTCCGGCGTGCGCTTCGTGTCGGCTGTCCGCGACATGCTCGGGCTTTGACAGTGGGACGCGCGTGAGACGTGGGTGAGATGCAGGAGCGCTACAACGCCGCAATCGCGGACGGCCGCATCGCGCCGGATGAGGGACAGGCCCGCACCGTTGCCCTGCTGGACGATCTGACCTTGCGCCTTGCCGGGGCGACCGGCTTTCTCGGTCGGCGCAAGCCCGTCAGGGGGCTGTACATCTGGGGCGGGGTCGGCCGCGGCAAGTCGATGCTGATGGACATGTTCTTTGCCGCCGCACCTGCCCTGAAGAAGCGGCGCGTCCACTTCCACGACTTCATGCAGGATGTGCAGGACGCCATCCACATCGCCCGCAAGACCGGCACTGACGATCCGGTCACCCCGGTCGCCCGACGCATCGCGGATGACGCGCAACTCCTGTGTTTCGACGAGTTCCAGGTCTCCGACATTGCCGATGCCATGGTGCTGAAGCGGTTGTTCGAGACACTTCTGGAGCGCAACACCGTGCTTGTCGCAACGTCGAACCGCGAGCCGGGCGATCTCTACAAGGACGGCCTCAACCGCCAGCTTTTCCTGCCGTTCATCGACCTGTTGCGCGCACGGCTCGATGTGCACGAGATTTCGGCCGCGCGCGACTATCGCCTTGAACGGCTGAAGGAAGCGCCGGTCTGGATCGTTCCGCCCGACCCGGCGGCGCTGGACCGCGCCTTCGCCCGCCTGACGCTGGGGGCCGA
>JBGSUF010000388.1:0-1743 GCA_041736285.1 Hyphomonadaceae bacterium
CCTTGGCCTCCGACAGGCGCGCAGCATCGCGCATCAGCGTTTCGGCCGATTGCAGCCGCGCCGTCAGCGTCTGCGTGTCCGCCTCCAGCGCCTCGACCGCGACCTCAAACTCCCGCGCGCTCGTCGCCTCGCCGGAAATCACGCTCCACCAGAAGCCATAGCCAAATCCGACCGACCACAAGGCCAGCAGCCCGTAAAGCGCCAGCGCCATCACCCCCGGCAGCACCAGCTTCCACGTCCGCCACCGCAGCACCTCGCGCAGCGCCACATACATGGCCAGCGTCAGAGCCAGGACGATGAAGAAGACCAGCGCCTGAAACGCCGCCCCGCCTTCCATCCCGCCGGACGCATCCTGAACGCTGACGAAATCGGAAAGCCCCCGCCAGGTCGCCAGAAAGGAGACCACCAGCAGCATGACGACCACGCTGTTGAGTGCCACGTCCGAGAGAAAGGCGCGCACGCCCTTCATCAGCATGTTCTTCATTTGGTCCTCCGCCGCCCGACGTTCTTCACCTAGGCCGATTGCGCGGCATGTGCAACGCTGCCCCCCGCACAAGCCAGGCCGCCAATGCCCCGTCAGCGCGCCGCCAATGCGCCGCCATGCACAGCGCGCATAACTGATCTGCCTGCCCGCCCACTCGCACTTGGCGTCGTCCTGCCCCATCTTCGGCTCCACCGCCGCCGCCAAGCAGGAGACTCACAATGCTCGACATCCGCCGTTTCGACAGCCTCGGAAAGCTCGACATCGACTGGCTTTCCGCCCGCTATCACTTCTCCTTCTCCAACTATCACGACCCCGCCCGCATGGGCGTTGGCCAGTTGCGTGTCTGGAATGACGACACCATCCAGCCGCACACCGGCTTCCCGGCCCATGGCCATAGCGACATGGAAATCATCACCTATGTCAGGACTGGCGCGATCACCCACCAGGACAGCCTCGGCAATTCCGGGCGCACCGAAGCGGGCGATGTTCAGGTCATGAGCGCCGGTTCCGGCATCCGCCACGCCGAGTGGAATGCCGAGGACGAGCCGACCACCATCTTCCAGATCTGGATCCAGCCAAATCGCTCGGGCCTTGCGCCGCAATGGGGCACACGGCCCTTCCCGCGGGCCGACCGGGCCAATCGCTGGAGCACGCTGGCCTCCGGTCGAGGTGAGGATGACGCCCTGCCAATCCGCCAGGATGCCAGCATTCTCGGCGCCACCCTTCAGGCCGGGAAAACCCTGACCCACGAGGTCGGGCCGGGCCGCCACGCCTATTTCGTCCTCGCCGCCGGCGCGGTCGACATTGACGGGGAGCGCCTGAACGCGCGCGACGGCGCCGCCGTGACCGGGCCGCACACGCTAACGTTTACGGCCCATGATGACGCCGAGATCGTCCTCATCGACACGGTCTGACGTCCACACGCCTTCCGCTGCGGACGCTGCAGAAACGGCAATGCGATCACATTCTCGCGAACGCCATGACCCGATCTTGCGCTGCGATGCGCCTTAATCAATATGATCGTGGCTTCCAGACCGGGACACTCGCATGCAACCGCCGTTATCTGTCATCATTCCGGCGCTCAACGCCGAGAAAACCCTTGAGCGCGCTCTTGCTCCGGTCACTTCGGTGATCGGCCGGCTTCTGGTCCGCGAGGTGATTGTCAGCGATGGCGGCTCGACGGACAACACAACCGACATCGCCCTCGCGGCTGGCGCGAAGGTTGTCACCGGCGCGGCCGGACGCGGGGCCCAGCTCAA
>JBGSUF010000019.1:0-7017 GCA_041736285.1 Hyphomonadaceae bacterium
CGGTCGCCGCGTCGATGGAGATCATGTCGCCATCGCGCACCAGCCCGATCGGTCCGCCCTCCTGCGCCTCCGGCCCGGCATGGCCGATGCAGAAGCCGCGTGTTGCACCGGAGAACCGCCCGTCCGTGATCAGCGCCACCCTGTCCCCCATGCCCTGACCATAAATCGCCGCCGTCGTCGACAGCATCTCCCTCATGCCGGGGCCGCCCTTTGGCCCCTCATAGCGGATCACCAGCACGTCGCCCGCCTCGTAGGCGCGCTGCTCCACCGCCCGAAAGCAGGCCTCCTCGCCGTCAAACACCCGCGCCGGCCCACGGAAGGACAGCGACTTCAGCCCGGCAATCTTCACGATCGCACCATCCGGCGCCAGCGATCCCCAAAGCCCGACAACACCGCCCTCCGCCGTGATCGGACGGGAGACCGGCCGGATGACTTCCTGAGCCGTGTCGAAGGTCACGCTCTCCAGTTCCTTCGCCCATGTCCGCCCGGTGACGGTGAGGCAGTCGCCATGAACCAGCCCCGCCTCCAGCAGCGTCTTCATCAGCATCGGCACGCCGCCGGCCGCGCCCATGTCCTTGGCGACAAACCGCCCGCCCGGCTTCAGGTCCGCCAGCCAGGGCGTGCGCCGGAACACCTCGCACATGTCGCGAAAGGTGAAGTCCACGCCGCACTCATTCGCCATCGCCGGCAGGTGCAGCGCGGCGTTCGTCGATCCGCCTGTCGCCGCCACCACGATGGCTGCATTCTCGAAAGCCTTGCGCGTGCAGATGTCGCGCGGACGGATATTCTGCTCGATCAGCCGCATCACGGCCTCGCCCGATGCGCGCGCGTATTCGTCCCGGTCAAGATATGGCGCAGGCATCCCCGCCGAATTAGGCAAGGCCAGCCCGATCGCCTCCGACACGCAGGCCATGGTGTTGGCCGTGAACTGCCCGCCGCACGCCCCGTCGCCCGGACACGCGACCTTCTCCAGTGCCAGCAGGCGCTCGGTCGTCATCTCGTTGGAGCCCGCCGCGTGCGCGCCGACCGCTTCGAACACGTCCAGCACGGTCACATCCCGGCCCTCAAACTGCCCCGGCAGGATTGATCCGCCATAGAGGAACACCGACGGGACATTCAGGCGCAGCATGGCCATCATCATGCCCGGCAGCGACTTGTCGCACCCGGCAATTCCGACCAGTGCGTCATAGGCATGCCCGCGCATCGAAAGCTCGACCGAATCGGCAATCACCTCCCGGGAGACCAGCGAGGACCGCATTCCCTCATGCCCCATGGCGATGCCGTCAGTGACGGTGATGGTGCAGAACTCGCGCGGTGTTCCGTCGGCCGCCTTCACACCCTCCGACACGGCATGCGCCTGTCGCATCAGCGCGGTGTTGCACGGCGCCGCCTCATTCCAGCAGGACGCCACGCCGACAAACGGCTTGCGGATATCCTTGGTCGAAAGCCCCATGGCGTAGAGATAGCTGCGATGCGGCGCGCGCGAGGCACCTTCCGTCACATGCCGCGAGGGCATGCGTGACTTGTCCCATTCCTTGCTCACTGAAACTGTCCTCCGGCAATCATTTCGTTTCGCCAAAGTCAACTTCGGCGCAACCGCTCGCCCTTGTGTGCCAAAATTCAGGACGCTCGCGCAACATAATTCCAGTCGGCCCGGTTACTCGTCGCCATAAATGGCAATCGCCGTGCCGTTCGCATCCCGGCTTCCGCGATACATGCCGGGCGTGTTGAACACGAAGGCCGCCTCGCCGTCGCCGCCGATCACGATGATGCCGCCATCGCCGCCCAGCGCCGCGACCTCGCCCAGCACCACGTCAGCGGCCGTCCTGACATCCTCGCCCAGAAGGTCGACCCGCGCGCACAACGTCCGGGCGACAGCCACCCGGATGAAATACTCGCCATGCCCGGTCGATGACACCGCGCAAACCCCGTTGTGCGCGTAGGTTGCCGCTCCGATCAGCGGCGCGTCACCGACCCGGCCCTTGGCCTTGGCCGTCATGCCACCTGTGGATGTCGCCGCTGCAACGTCGCCGTTCAGATCGAGCGCCACCGCGCCAACCGTCCCGGACTTGTCGGCCGATGTGCGCGCCCGTTCGCGCAGCACCCGCTCCAGCGCTTCACGCCGGGCCGGGGTATCGAAATAGCTGTTCTCGACGCGTGCAAGGCCCTGCGCCTGTGCGAATGCATCCGCCCCCGGTCCGGCAAACATCACGTGCACGCTGTTTTCCATCACCGCCCGCGCCGCAAGGATCGGATTGCGCACCGTGGTCACCCCCGCAACGGCGCCGGCATCCCGGTTCGCGCCGGTCATGATCGCCGCGTCCAGTTCGTGCGTTCCAGCCTCGGTGAAGACAGCGCCCTTGCCGGCATTGAACCACGGGCTGTCCTCCAGCACGATCACCGCCGCCGTCACCGCATCAAGCGAGCTTCCGCCGCCTGCCAGAATGTCCCCGCCCGCAGCAAGCGCCCGGTCAAGATCGACCCGGATCGCCGCCTCATCCTCGGCCGAGAGATTCTCCCGCAGGATCACCCCCGCCCCGCCATGAATGGCGATCACCCAGCGTGGCGCGTCGACCTCCTGCGCCATTTGCGAGACAGGCGCACTCGCGCAGGCCGACAGGGCAAGCGCGATAACCGCGGGAAACAGACGAAAGAGACGCATGGGGCACCCTCCACTGGAAACATTCGCCGCCAGACTGGCCAAGTTTCGCACCGATGGAAACCCCGCCCGACGGACAAGCCACCTCCTGTGGTCGACCTCCCCCATCCCACATTCAATGTGGGACCGAAATCTCACCCAAATCCGCCGGGTCCGGCCGCCTCTATCCCTCGTCCAGTTCAGACAGACGCAACCGCGCGCCGGTCAGCTTGGCCAACCGCAATTCGGCCTCGGTCCGGCGCTGGCCCTGCTCCTCGACGATCTCCGGCGGGGCCTTCTCGACGAAGGCCGGGTTGCCCAGCTTCTTCTCGATGCCGGCGATTTCGCCTTCGAGTTTGCCGATCTCCTTGCCAAGCCGCGTCACCTCGGCCGCAATGTCGATCACCCCCTCCAGCCGCAGCGCCAGCGTCACCTCGCCCATCACCGCATTGACCGATCCGCGCGGCACCTGCTCGGCCATTCCGATCGATTCGATCCGCGCCAGGCGCATGATGAGATCACGATACCTGTCGACGCGCCGCCAGATCACAGCATCTGCGCCCGCTATCACCAGCGGCACCTTGGACCCCGGCGGGACGTTCAGATCGCCGCGCACACCGCGCACTTGCGAGATCATGTCGATCACCCAGCCGATTTCCTCATCGGCCGCAGCGTCGATCATCTCCGCGTCATGCGTCGGCCATTGCGCCAGCATCAGGAAGCCGCCGCGCGCCGGTCCGAACTCCGCCAGTTTCCCCCAGAGTTCCTCGGTCACGAACGGCATGAACGGATGCAACAGCTTCAGGATTTCATCCAGCGTCCACGCCGCCACCTTGCGCGTTTCGGCCTTGGCCTCCTCATCCTCGCCATTCAGCAGCGGCTTGATGAGTTCCAGATACCAGTCGCAGAACACATTCCACGTGAACCGATAGATCGCCGCCGCCGCCTCGTTGAAGCGGTAGTCTTCTATCCCCTTCGTCACCGCCGCCGTTGCCCGCGCGACCTCGCCCATGATCCAGCGGTTGATCGGCTGGGAGACATTGCCCGACGCCACATCGCCGGCTTCCCACAGCACGCACTCGTTCATCTGGCAGAACCGCGCCGCATTCCAGAGCTTGGTTGCGAAGTTGCGATAGCCTTCAACGCGCTGTTTCGACAAGCGCACATTACGCCCCTGCGCCGCCATTGCCGCCATGTTGAAGCGCAGCGCGTCAGCCCCGAACTCGTCCACCAGTTCCAGCGGGTCCATCGCATTGCCCTTGGACTTGGACATCTTCTGCCCCTTCTCGTCGAGGACGAGGGCATGGATGTAGACGTCCCTGAACGGCACTTCCTTGGTGAAGTGCAGCCCCATCATCATCATCCGCGCGACCCAGAAGAAGATGATATCAAACGCCGTCACGAGCACGGCGTTGGGGTAATACATCTCCATGTCCGCCGTCTTCTCCGGCCAGCCGAGCGTGGAGAATGGCCACAGCGCCGATGAGAACCACGTGTCGAGCACGTCTTCGTCGCGCGTCAGCACAACGCCGGGGCCGGCCTGAAGCCGGGCCTCCGCCTCGGTTTCAGCGCAGAAGACGCTGCCGTCGGCTCCATACCAGACCGGTATCCGGTGTCCCCACCAGAGCTGGCGGGAAATGCACCAGGGCTGGATATTCTCCATCCACTGAAAATACGTCTTCTCATAGCTTTCCGGCACGAAGCGCGTGCGACCGTCGCGCACGGCCTCCATGGCGGGCACCGCCATCGTCTTTGCGTCAACATACCATTGGTCGGTCAGCCATGGCTCGATCACAACGCCCGAACGGTCGCCGAAAGGCTGCTCGATCTTGCGCTTTTCGACGCGATCCAGAAGCCCGGACTCCTCGAAGGCAGCGACCACCTTTTCACGCGCGGCATAGCGGTCCAACCCTTGATATTCCGCCGGTATTGCGCAAGTCCTTGCTTCCTCTCCACCGACAATGGCCGCCACCGCCGTCAGGATGTTCAGCCGTGCAAGCCCATGCCGCTCGCCGACCTGAAAGTCGTTGAAGTCATGCGCCGGGGTGATCTTCACCGCGCCGGAACCTTTGGCCGGGTCGGCATAGATATCCGCCACGACCGCAACCCGCCGCCCGACAATCGGCAGCACCACATGCTTGCCGACAATCGCTTTGTAGCGCTCATCATCCGGGTGCACCGCCACTGCCGCATCGCCCAGCATCGTTTCCGGCCGCGAGGTGGCGACCACGATGTAATCGCGGGTCTCCATCGCATCGTTTCCGTCCTCGTCCTTCACCGGATGCTCGTATGTCACCCCGTCGGCCAGCGGATATCGAAGGTGCCAGTAGGCCCCGTCCACTTCTTTCGCCTCGACCTCAAGATCGGAAATCGCCGTCTGGAAATGCGGATCCCAGTTCACCAGCTTCTTGTCGCGGTAGATCAGCCCCTGATTGTAAAGCTCAACGAACACCTTGGTCACTGCGCGTGAGAGGCCCTCATCCATGGTGAAGCGCTCGCGCGACCAGTCCGGGCTGACGCCCAGCCGCCGGTCCTGATCGAGGATCGCCCCGCCGGAATACTCTTTCCACTTCCATACGCGCTCCAGGAACGCCTCGCGCCCCAGGGTGCGCCTGTCCAGATTTCCTTCCTTCGCAAGTTCGCGCTCCACCACCATCTGCGTCGCAATGCCTGCATGATCGGTGCCCGGCTGCCAGAGGACATTCTTCCCCCGCATCCGCTCGAACCGGATCAGCACGTCCTGCAGCGTGTGGTTTAGCGCGTGCCCCATGTGCAGCACGCCCGTGACGTTCGGCGGCGGAATGACGATGCAATAGGCCTGCGCAGAGGTCTCACCGGACGGCTTGAAGCAGCCGGCGTTCTCCCAGTCTGCGTAAATACGCCGCTCGGCGGCCTGGAAATCGAAATGCTGTTCGAGCATGAGTTCATTCTTCACTGAAAAAAGAAAAGGGCGCTCCGCAATAGCCGAGCGCCCTTCTGAATGGCAAGTGCGGTGAGCGACTCAGCGGGCGAGGCGCGAAATCCTCTGGACTTCTTCTTCAACCTTGGCCTCGACAATGCGCGGCAGGTTTACATCAAGCCACTCCTTGAGCATCGGCTTCAGCATCTCGCGCACCAAACCCTCCAGCGTGTGTTCGCCGCCCAGGTCGAGCCGCCCCATCAGCTTGCTCATCGCCGAGGCTGCCGCGCCGGCGGCCACATCATCCGTCAGGCCCGCATCGGCCCTGTTCGCCATATTCGCCATCGTCATGTCCTTTGTTTCCCGTTCAGCCACGAACACCTTACGCACGGATACTGCCGCCGCGGCCTGATCGTGCTCCGGCTCTTCGTCGTCCTCGTCCTCGCCCACATCCTCAGGAGCGAGCGCGGTCGGAGCGGCCATCTCAGGCAGGCTGCGCTCCGGCTCGACGCTCCAGCGGGCCTCAGAAACCATCGGCGAGGCTGACGACAGGTTTTCGCCATCGAACGCGAAATCATCGTCGATCTCATCAAACTCAGTTTCCAACTCGTCCCCAAGATCAATGCCGAGCACGTCGTCGTCGGCAGCTTCAGCCAGTGTTCCGCCACGGTTCAGTGCGCGACCGAGATCGACCTCGCCGCGCGGCGCCTCCTCGGGAACATCTTCCATGACCGCTGCAGCGGCCGGAGCTTTGTCTTCGATCTCGTCGATCGAGCCAAATTCCACCTCGCTGGCGAAATCCTCAAAGTCGTCCATATCGGAGCCGAACATATCCTCGTCGGAGGAGGCGCCGCGGGAGATCCCCGCTTCCAGATCCTGTCGGACGTCGCCGAGGATGTCGCTGGGCGACAAAGGCGCTGCAGTCTGTTTCGGGCGCATCGCAGGCGCGCCCGGCTGCGTCTTGCCAGAGTCCTCATCGGAGATGATCCGGCGGATGGACGCCAGAATTTCTTCCATCGTCGGCTCTTTTTGCGCTTCGTTCGCCATGCTCTGCGTCCCGTTTCTTGCGTGGGGCGACTCAGTCACCATGTGTTCATGGTTAACCGATAACCCGGAAGACGTTAACACGAGTTTACGCAAAGCCTGCCGGATCGAAGTTACTTGTCCCCGGATCAGGGCTGCAGCATCACGCTGCGCGTTTCGAGTGCGCCCATTGCCGCCAGTATCCTGTAACCTGCAACGTAGGCGTCACGTTCCGACGCGAGCAGGGCGAGCTGCGCCTCGTAGAGTTCCGCCTCCGCGTCGAGGACGTCGAGCGTTGTTCGCTGCCCCACGGCAAGCTCCTGCTGCGAGCCGCTATAGGCCACTTCCGCCGCCGCAACACGGGCACGCCCGGCCTGCATGCCGCGCTCGGCCGCCACATAGGCCGCCCATGAAGAGGTCAGGTCGCGAATGATCTGGCGCCGTGTCAGGTCGACCT